>NZ_JBRJHH010000012.1:0-149644 GCF_053628915.1 Pseudoalteromonas sp. MBR-15 | reverse complement strand
GCGTTTTAATTTCGTCATTTTTTCACCCAAATTTGTATGCTTATTAGCATAACATTTCTTTCTTAATGGGTGGCCAAATTAACTATGCCACTATAGTACGAGCTGATTTGAAAATTGTTGAGAGTCATAGTTTTCAAGACTGGCTACAAACCCTTCCCAAAACATTTGATAAGTCGAGTGCGGATTTCGATACCGATTACTTTAATCCTAAAGTAGACATTGATGGTGAGCCACTACTATCCTTCATGTTATCTGCGTTTCATAGTGTTTATGATGAACATCAAGGGTTTGCTGGTACTACATTCCCATGTAAGTATGTTGAAACCTATGCAGTGGTTCTATTGGAACATTGCGATGATGAATCAGAGTGTGTGCTTGATATCACTGATATAGTTAACGGTGGATGGGTTACCGATTTTGATGATATTGCGGAAGTTCAGGCAGGAGAAACAAAGTTTCATCAGAACTTTTGTACTTCTTTGGATGAGCTAGCTGTTCTAAATGAATCAACAGAAAATGCAACACTACAAAGAATGGTGTTTGCCAGTGTGATTACTGCGATGGAAGCGTATCTGTCTGACACAATGAAAAGCCATGTGTTGAACCGAAGTGCAGTTAAGCGCCGATTTGTTGAATCACATCAGGTCTTTAAAGAAAAACTAGCTAAGAAAGACGTGTTTGCGTTTTTAGACACACTTGATAAGACGCTAAATACGGAAATCGATAAAATCTCATTCCATAACATTGATACTGTAAAAGACCTGTACCAAAAAGTTCTAGCTTGTGATTTTCCCGAGGATAAATTAGATCAACTAAGACCTTCGGTTTTCGTTAGGCATGACATTGTGCATCGCAATGAGAAAAAGTCAGATGGATTCTCTGTTGATGTTTCACAGCAGGATGTGATCGAACTAATTGAGCTGGTTAAAGGCCTTATCAGAGACATTGACCTACAAATTCTAGATGGGTTATTGGTAGATTGATAACCAACTGATAGTTAAGAAATCATAACTGTAAAATATATGAATTCCTGTTCATTGAGTGTGTGAGCTATGGCATGATTAACCTGTTCATAGATACAGGAATTTTGAATGGCACAAAAAATCGTCAAATCGAGAGTTAATTTACTGGGTAGTTGCAAAGGAATAGTGCTCGGACAGCACTCTCTTAAGATTGTTTACAAGTCCGGTACTCAAAGGGTGAATTACTCAGAAATACTCGGTTTTTGTACGATAGAGCGTTCATTACTTGGACATAAATTGGAGATAACTACAGATAGTGGGGTGATTAATGTCAGTGGTCTTAGCCATCTAAAAGCAATCCCGCAGTTCAACACTATCAATTTCACCATCAAGTCATTCATAGAGACGAAGATCAAAGATATATACAGTAAGTTTTCAAAAGCTGCTGTTGGTCAGTATCTTCGTGAATCAAAAATCTCCGAAGTTCAGTCTATCATTGAGCCAATGGTTCGCTTGTTTAACAAGAACAGTGAATCTTGGAGTTCTCACATATCGCAAGAACATTTCGATAGAATGAAAAAGCTGGCTGAACTCAGCCCCGTATCGATGTCTGCTGAATCGTTAAGAGTTATTCATACCAGTAGAGTACTAAAAGATCGTGAAGCATTTTACGACAGCATTGAGAGCAATCCATTAACACCAGAACAACGTTTATCAGTTGTACAGCATGATGATTACAACATGGTGCTTGCGGCAGCAGGCACAGGTAAAACATCTGTTATGGTCGCTAAAACAACAGATATCTTGGAACGTGATCTAGCAAATCCAGATGAAGTAATGGTTTTAGCATATGGTCGTGAAGCAGCAAAAGAATTAAAAACACGCTCTAAAGAAAGGCTCAGCAAAGCAAATATCCCATATGACTTAGATAAACAAATCTCCACATTCCACAGTCGTGGCTATCAGATTATTGCAAAAGCGCAACAAATGTCCGTCGATGAGTTCAAAAATCTCAGAATGAGTCGATTGAGAAAAGATGGGCCCCGAACGGAGTTCATTAACAACTGGTTGGTGACGTTCATCGAAGACAATGAGGATAACCTGAATGCATTTATTGAAACTGTTTACTATGCATATAACCCATTCTTGTCGGAGTCAGAAGAAGCTCATCAGGAAGCCCTTAAAGGTAAGAAATACATCACACTAAATGGTGTGGAAGTTAAAGGTTACCAAGAAGTTTTAATTGGTAATTGGCTGTTTAAAAACGGGGTTAACTACAAATACGAACCAAATTATGCAAACGAGATTGGTAAAGACATTGGCTTTCCGTACCATCCTGATTTCCAAGTGAAAGATACGAACATTTTTATAGAACACTTTGGTATCGACAAAGATGGCAATACTAGAGCAGGTATCAATAAGATTAAGTATAACCAACAGATTAAAGAGAAAATTGCACTCCATAAAGTAATGGGGACAAGGTTGGTAAAAACATTTCATTATAACTGGTGTGATGATGAGCTTGAATCAGTACTAGAGAAGCAACTTATTGATTATGGAGTAAAGTTAAATCCTATCTCGAAAGAACAAATCATCGCTGCTGTTACGCAACAGGATTTCATTAAGAATGCGGTTAAAGAGCTAAGTGCTACGTTGGCCGCTGTTCGTTCAGAAGCAATTGAAGGTTATGAAATACAATCTCGTCTTGAAAAGGCAGGTGTGCAAAACGCTAAGAGTCATATGTTGCTAATTGAGAGTTTACGTCAAGCATATGTTGCTGAGCTTAGAAGTAGAAACCAGATTGATTACGACGATATGATTCTATTAGCGACGGATTATCTTCGTGATGGCATGTTCGAGCCTAAGTGGAAGTACATATTAGTTGACGAGTTCCAAGATATTTCCGTATCTCGTTGGAACTTTTTACTTGAATTACTAAAAGCCAAAAACTGTAGTTTAACGGTTGTTGGAGATGATTGGCAGGCAATCTATGCATTCACTGGTGGTAAGTTAGAGTACACGACTAGGTTTAAGGACAAGCTAGGCAATCATGCCCTAGCAATGTTGCAAAAGACATTCCGCTATAACAACAGTATTGCTGATACTGCTGGTAAATTTGTAATGAAGAACCCTGAACAATACAAAAAGGATATTGTAACTCATACTCAGGTTAATAGTTCTGAAGTGTATCTAATGGACAATCAAGATGAGGAGAAAGATCCAATACAAGCCACATTGAATGTTGTTGAAAAAACAATACTTGAAATCTACAGAAAAGATCCACAAGCCTCTATTGGTATTTTGACGAGATACAATAAGACTAAGAATGCAGCTAAGGAGAGATTTGGCAAACACCATGGTTTTAACAATATGGATTTTTGGACATTACATGGTTCCAAAGGTCTTGAGGCTGATTACTGCTTTATCTTGGATTTAAACCAGGGATTTTTTGGATTTCCAACTGAGAGAAAAGACAACGAAATTGTCAGTGCATTAATGCCTACCATTGATGTCTATCCGCATGCTGAAGAACGCCGCTTATTCTACGTAGCCATCACTCGTGCAAAAAAACGATGCTATCTTATTGCTGATCCTAAAGAGCCATCAGAGTTTGTTTTAGAGCTTCTTGATTCTGAATACCACTTGAATATTGTTTCTGAGCACTTTACTCCGGAGAAGCTTGCTGCCAGAAAATGCCCTAAGTGTAAAACTGGATACATGAAACCAAAGAGGGGTGTATGGGGAGTCTATGAGTGCTCTACTGGTCTTGGATGCCTTACTGAAGCAGTTGGTTGTGATGATTGCAACGGTATTGCTATCAAAAAAGACAAGTACGGAGAGTGCATCAGTTGTAAATCTAGGTTTCAACTCTGCCCTAACTGCAAAGCCCCGAAAGTTGTGCGAGCAAATAAAAAAAATAGAAGGCTCTTCGTGGCATGCAGCTCATTTCGTGGTAATGAAGACAAGTCATGCAAATTCATGGGCTCACTTAACCCAAGACTACAGCAGCGCTTAAAAGAGAAAGATCGAGTTCCATTAAACTAAACCTTTACACAACAAGGACCTAATATGCATAAAACTAAAGCCCCCTCAACGTACAACTTATTAGTTAACAGACCTAACACTGCCAATTTGTGGAATAATTTATGAGCACGTTAGTTATTATTGGAAATGGGTTTGATATATGGAACAGCCTACCTACGAGTTATTGGTATTTCTATGAACAGTACAATAGATCTTTGGAAGACCACATTCAGTATTTTGATGACTTTTACTGCGAAGATACCGAGTGGGCAAATTTTGAAGAGTCTTTAGGCTCATTCAATCATGATAACTTCCATGACAATGCTGCAATGCAACCTTCGATAGAGGAAATGGCTGATGACAATACTCTTTTATATGGGTTCGAGGACGAGATATCAATCAAAAGAGAAGAATTAGTTGATGACATTACTAGCGCATTTAAGCAATGGATTCGTTCAGTTGACGTTAGCACTGCAAAAAACTGATTGAACTTCCAAGTGATTTAAAGTTCGTTAGCTTCAACTACACAACAACATTACAAGATGTATACGGAATTTCCGAAGAAAATATTTTGCATATCCATGGGAAAGTACGTGCAAATATTATTTTTGGCCACGGGCGTGGTGCCAGCTCACGCATTAATAGTGAAGAAAGTGATGAACCATGGTTCGAAGAGTCTCTTAGAAGTGCGTCTTCAGTATCTGAAGTGTTTCATAAGCCAGTAGACAAAATTCTTGAGCGCAATAGAACTCAATTGGAAGGCTATGGCCCTATCACTGAAATTTTTGTTATTGGGCACTCAGTTAACGATATCGACTTACCGTATTTTCAATGTATCTTGAATGCGTATCCAGATGCAGAATGGAAAAATTTCAACTATATAGATTTGGACAACGACATTGATGCAGTAACAGAAACTCACAATAAGCTTATTAGAGCAGGTGTTCCAGAAGATAAATTGACATCAAGTTCATCAGAACATCTGAGGACGATTTTCTCTTTGGTTTAACTGATTTGAATTAGTCTCGACTTGATTTTACATTTTTAAAACAGAGTGCGATCAAAGCTGAGATAGTACATCTGAACAGTTGAGACATTTACGCCAGTTGTAAGCCAACTCCCTTTACTCAAGTCTTTCATTAAGACGCGTCTGTTAGAATCGCTTAGCTATCACTTCCAAGGTTGCTGCATTACTTTTTCTATCGAGCTCTATAATAGTGCTAATTTCCATTATTGTGTCTAAATATTGACAATATAGTGCAAAAAATCATTATTACGTAACCAAAGCCTACTTTACGATTGTCGGATCGTGTATGAGTCATTACAACTGATTTTGTACAACTGATTTGATTCGAAATACAGTTCCACAAACACAATCCCAAATTTGAACCCAATGTTAAAATTTTTCTTCTGTATTCCCAGGTTGATAAGTTTCAGCAAGCTCAGTAGCACTAGCCTCAAATAAACGAAGTGCAGCGCGAGCTGAAGATGGCGATTCAATACGAGCAAACAACTCTTTAAATTGCATCGCCTCTCTGCGCTTTTCAAGTTGCTCGATCAAAGCTGGCTCACCATACTGATAAACATCTGGAATATTGAGGTTGATAATTTTCTCTAAGAAGCGCTGACCAGTGTATTGCTCAATGCGGCGCACATGTTCGTCTTCCATAACAAACACAACATCAGCCCATTCGAGCAGCTCTTCACTGCATAATGTTGTGTTGTTTCGCTTACACTCCCTCTCGCTCAAACCTGCTGACCGGTAGACGCGCAGTGGATCTTTTGCTGCGAAGTGATCTTCAGCTGTTTTGCTGCGATTTAAATTCGAGGTGCATAAAAATAAGATATTCATTTCAACTTCTCTTCAGTTGGCTGCGGCTTCCACTCTTGAGCAGCTTGATGTAATAGTCTCTGTGTATCGTCAAATAATGCGCCAAAGTCTTTCTCATTAAGCTGGGGCGGTAGCATCAGTTGAATAGTTGGGATGTGTGTCTTAGGGCAAACCGCTACATGCAATACTTCTACAATCCCATCTCCAACCATTTCGGATAACGTTCGGAACAAACGATGTAAAACAAACACAAAAACGTCATCCACCTCCAAAGGGGTGTAGAAAAATACGTTTGGTGAGTAGTCCCGAAGATGCTGTTCAAGTGCTGCCGCATACATAAAAGAACTCCAAAAACGATAAAAACCTATCCTTTAAGAATGAGCCAGAATTGGTGAAAAATCTCGGAAGTGTCACTTAAATCTCGGAAGTGTCACTTAAATTTCGTTAAAAAAGATGCTTTAACTAGTTCCGAAAAAACAGTGAAGCTTTACAGCCCTCAAAACGCAGCAATCGCAAGTCCAAATAGTTCGACTCTGTAAAATAGACTTTTGCATGCGGATACGGCGTTATCACCCAATTTTGATGGGTTGAGCCAAAATTATTAACGAACCGCTGATTTTCAACTGTTTCACCGTACCTCCAATGTTGTTCTTAAAAACGAAGAACTAAATACCCAACAAACACTAAGCATATGCAACAGATTTCATATAACATATTGATTCATAAACCAATTACAAAATTTCACAGTTTTCCTGTCAAGCACTTTTTTTGGTATTTTGGTTACATAATGTGCAAACGAACATCCTAAATCAATGACTTAGCAAGTTCATGCTTGCAAATTTTTTTGAAATCATTAGTCTCTTATTTGGAGACAATAAAACATGTCTTTTGCTGAGAGATACGCATTAAAAATCTATTTATTAGCTGTTTGAGTTGCTTGTGTCTTACTTAACTGGCTTTCTTCGCAACGCAGTTGCGGAATAACAAGATTAATTGATAACAATAAATAACTGTCTACCAATTTTAAAAAATGCCTTCTCAGAGACCTCACTAGCCAGAACCTACTGAACCTTCCATTTTAGAATCTGAGAGACCTTGTAGAATGCCAAAGCATGTTCAAATCATGTTTTAGCGCTTACATACGGAAACTTAATATTCACTTTCTTGGCCAGTATCTATAACGAACGCGCTTCGGTAAATGTGAATACAGCCAAGCTTTATCCCTCTTAAACAACCAAGTGTATGCTGCTCTAATAGCATTTTGGATATTCCCTCGCGTACAATTGGGCTCTTGCTTTAAAAACGCGAGTAATCTAGCGCGGTGTTTGCCACGCTTTATCTGATACCGCCTATATTTTCTTAGCTCTACAACGTCAGGATGCTGTGACAATAACTGCTCAACAGCACCAATGGAGCAACCAAATGCTTCCGCTATAACCTTTGTGGGTATACCTTGGCGCAATTGCTCTACAATAACTTTTCGTTCATGGGCGAAGATGAATTGTTCACGCCTATCTATGAAGATATTGTTCTGAATCGCTAGCTGTTTAACCTTAATCACACTCAGGCCGCTATATGAACTAGCTTTCCTTAAACTTTCCCCCGCTTTCAAAGCCTCTAACGCTTGATTTTCTTTTTGTATAAATCGCTCTTCCTCTAAACTTGGCGTCTGCACTTCATGAGTTTGATTTCCACTGCATTGCCCATAATCCTTAAACTCTTCAATTGAGCCAAACAACATTCCAATCATTAAAAGGTGTAATAACGGGTGGTGATGAGAGTCAGCTTGATAAAAAAGACAAGAAGGGAAAGTGATCCCTTGCCCCAGATTAAAGATAAGCGCCACTTCATAGCTATCTAAAATAGGCTCCCAAAACCCCTCTAAGCTTTCCCTTAATTCACGTTGGTGTATTGAATTCACATTGGCTGCAAAACCAAGTTCAACGAGCTTAGTACGATAAGTTTCAGCGGCTTTAACGCCATCCCCCAAAGAATTCACCTCTGTAAGCAACGAGAAGCTCAAATTAGCCAAAAGACAAGCCTTAGGGTGAGATGCTTTAAACTCTGTCTTTAAATCGCTCTCAGGTGGCGTTGAGAGTGCTCTACGAGGTATATCCACACTAATTAAATCTATTCCGTGCTTAACGCACGAAGTCACACCAGGCAAAAAATGGCTAACATGCCAAAATGTCACTCCATAGCGCTCAATATCCTCCTGAACACACATGGGACAATAATTGTTAGCATGCTTTGGATGAATACGGCTCGCAGTTAATGACATCTTTGAAAACGTTGCACATGTATCACCACTTTTTACGTCTTTTAACAAAGATGCATAATCGTTGTCTTGGCAAAAATGTTTAAAGTAAGGAATTAACGTGTGATCATTAATCAACTGAGAAAGAGTCAACCCTGATTGCGCTGAAAGTTGAGGCAGGTATCCAGGAAATTGCGCATTCATTTGCTTGTTTCGACTGCCTAACAAAAGATTTTGACCTTGTGTAATACAAGGAAAAGGCATTCCAATAATCCAACGAGATAACCAACTATAAACGCTCTCCCCCATGTAGATAGGCGGACAGAAATACTCAGCTTTCATCACGAGAGTCCATCACTAACTTGAAAATATCATCATCAAGCTTTAACGATTTGAGCATCAAAAGAATGCTGATCGGTGGGATCCTTGCATCACGATACGCAAAAGTAACAATATTCAATACCTTTTGACCGACAGAGAAAATATCGCCCCTAGAGCGTTTGAAATAAATATCAAAAACAGCGTCATTTAAGCTTTGCTCAAAATTAGTTTGCATCGTTGAAACATCAAGGCGTTGCGCTACACTGAGATTTCTAGGAAGTTCCTTGTAACCAAGTTTGTCTCTCATTAGCCCTCTTAAATCTTCGATACTCAACTGCAAAGGGTTTTGATAAAGAGCTAAACTTATTGCATCAAGCCAGTGAGAGTCGGGATAAAGAGCTAAGCTACTTGGAAGTAGTTGATGTTCACACTCAAGACAGCGATCATTTTCAGGAGGTAAGCTGTGTCGTTGAAAATGCTTGTATTCAAATCCACAATGTTTGCACCCACTTATTAATGGCGTTTGATGTTTATAACAGCGTTGAATGCTCGGTATTTGATGACATGCATGCCAATACGTTGTCCCATATTGGTCACAATCAGCCTGAACACATTCATTACACCATCGCCAATGATAAGCTGATTTTACATGAGTCTGCATTCCTACTTGAACTTTCCCCCCTGATAACAAATAACCCTGCTCATTTAAATTCGCCGCATCTTGCTCAGATAAGAAGTACCTGTAAAACGGCAGTAAAGTATGCTCATTGATGATCTTATCAACACCATAAGTATCAATATAATGTGAAAGCAGCTCTGCATAAATAGGTCGCCAGATTACTGAAGGGTTAAGTTGATTGATGTTTGGGAAGTAAGGCTTGCAAGTCATCAAAAAATCATTACGTCCTTGTATATCAAACCATCGCGCTAAACTGCTAAGAAGGTGCTCTCCTGGAAACAGGAAAGGCATTGAAATGTTATTCATCGCCACCCACTCCAGTGCAAATCTCTTGCGCAAGCAAATTAAAATCCACCAGCTTTACGTCTGAATGCGGGGTATCATCGGATTTCTTAACTTGAGGTAATTTCGCTTCACTGGTTTTATCGGCTTTCTTAGCCTCCTTGGCTTCTTCGTTAGAGTAAACAGCTTTCTTACTGTTGTTAGCTCGGATTTTTTGCTCGAATAATTTACGATTTCCTTTTCGTAAGGCTGAAAGAGCAGAATCAATTAAATGAAATTGATTTTGATATACGCGTTCTAGCAAGATGATATCGAACGTTGAGCGATATTTTTCGCTCTGACCAGGTTTGTTGATAAGAGCCTTCAACGTTTCATGATGCAACAAAGCTAAGCGAACCATGATCGCTGGTAGACTCACTGACAGCTCGTGAAACTTACCTTTAAACTGTTCTCGATTTGATTCGTCGTTATTTAATAGTAGCTCTTGAGGGAATAACGCATCGAACAAGTTATTAAAATGAACTGAGTTCTTTGGGTGCAAAACAAATTTAAACTGACGATCATTAAGCATACGTCTTACCGTTGACATATCATGCCCAAGTCGATGATCTGACTCTTTAAGCGTATCGAATAACTCAACTCCAATCTGAGTTGAACTCTGTATGATCGGTACGCCTATTTTATTAAACAGTGTTTCTAAAGTCTGTAAATTCGGGCTCCCTTTAATCTTTCCGTACCCGAGCATAAATTGAAGTTCATCAACATGCACAACCCCAAGATAATGATTAGCAGCAATACTCTGCATTGCTGCCATCAAGCTATCAACTGAGTACTTCTTATCATTTTGCCCTATCCATATGTCGTGATAGCTAGTGCCCAATGCCTTATCGACCGCTCTAAAAAAATTAGCGCACATCGCTTTCGGTGAGCCATTAGCTGGCAAGTCAAATGAGACCCAGACCAGCTGTAGTTTTTTGAAATGCTCGCCTTTGTAACTTGTATGCTCAATTGCTTGCGGAATTGTGCCAAGAACCTTCCTAATGGTTGTTGTTTTACCTGTTCCAGACTCACCGTACACTAAACATGCTGGGGCTGTTGACATCCCTGCTACTTGACCATCAAACATTTCTTGGTGTTTTAATGAGTGCGATATTTTTCTCATTAAAATTTGCATTGTTTTTGAAAATGGATTTCGATGAACATAACAAAATAGCAATAAGCTCATTATTTTATTATGTATTCTCCAAGCCTGAGGATCCGGTATATATACGTCTGTTAGTTGTCGAAGTTGAGTTAATTGATATATCTCAGGTAACTCCCAAAAATTAGGAACTATGTTAGTGATAACAGTCAACTTTTTAAGAAATGACTCTTCAAACAATTCAACTTGAATTGTTTCAGAAAGCGGATTGTCATTTAAATTTGGATCTAAATGAGGATGATATTCTGCTTTAATCATGACCTGGTGCTCCGTTAATTCATTTCTTCGTCTAAATCATCATATTGATTGTGATTTATATAAGTTTCTGACTCAGCTTGATTGCTGCCAGAGAGGTTTTCATAAAGCTCTATCTGATGCATTAATTGCTGAATCGCTTTAAATTGAAGTTGTCGCTCTTTGACACCTGGTTGCACGCTAATTCTGGTGTTTTCTGGCGCATCAGAAATCTGCTGCTCATTGAGCTTTAGAAGTTGTTGAGATAAATTTTCTTTGAATATTCGAAGCTTTTTAGCATTCAAACGATTCTTATGACGTTTATCTTTAAATTGCTCTAAAAGGTGAAGCACGGGCTCCCAATGCTGGTTAATAAAGGGAGATTCATCATTAACATTTTTTAAATCAAAGCGAATGTATTGACCATCCTGAGTTTTGTGATAGATAGTATTTGTCCATGCTTTATAGCGTTTGACGGGTATCTTAAAAGCTTTGTCATGTTTAGCTTTTGAAAACCAATTCGCCTGTTTGGCGTAATCCGAGTAATAGACTAGTCCATCGAAATAGATTCCATCGGCGCGGACGGTCGCTGTTTCTTCCGGTAAAAAAGCCCAGTAGATTTTCCCTCGCTCAATAAGCTTCGCATCTCGTCCGCCGTTCATCTCTTGCTTTAAGCTGTGAACAAATAACGCTTTAGGGGTGATATCAATGTTGTTTCTTATTGCATTAATATCATGTCGATGTAACCGATCAGCTGTATTATTGACCAGCATAATGGTTTGGAAAATTTCAATCCTTAGTGAGTCATAATCTAATAGTGCTTGATTGGACGGATGTTGCTCTCCTCGACCAAGATCTTTAGTAATTGCTCCAGGTGTGAAGTGAATAGTCGTGTCATTTAAGGTGTTAAACTTACTCTCTACTGTGCCTTTTGCGTCTCCGCGAAACACAGCTGTAAAGTTATATCCCAATACCCCCACTTCAGACTGAAGCACCGAGGTTATGACGCGATCAGGATGCTCATTGCCATTATCAACGGTGATTTGATACGGCATATGATGTGAGGGAAAATCTTCTTCTCTTATTGTCAAGCCGATACTTTCTGCATATTTAACTTTACAACTGCATGCGTTAATCAGAGCCTGACATGCCCCTTGCCAGTTAGGCCCATCAAACCCAATGTAAAACCCCATAATCATCGTTGAGTAAACATCAATAACGATGTACAAAACCGGTCGCCCCATAGAATATTGACCAGACACATCAAAAGGGTAACGAACATAGCTATCTATCACTGTCGCATCTATTTCATATCGATGAGTTGCACCAATCACGCCGTCATGCGCAGCACCTTGCCGTGCGGCATAATCTTTTTCGTAAACAATGTTTCCATAGCGAATTTCGACATAAAGCTTTTTATCTATTAGCTTTTTCAAATGATATGTTATTTGCTCTTCTGATAAACAATATTGCTCTTCGAACGGAATACGAGTTTCAACTTCAATGCCATCAATTTCACGCACAACTACAGATGTTTCAAAGTTATATTGATAAAGCTCAACAGCCTTTTTATAGCTAAACGATGCAAATTTCTTTTTGCCTTCCTTTGAGTTCAAGAAAGCTAAAACCTGCTTAAATTGTTCTTTATGCTGCTGTGTAACCCCAATTGATTTTGAGAGGCTTTTGCTATTATCAGCACCTCCGCGACCGCGCTTTACATTGTTTTCACCTGGAGCGGCTGGTAAAAAATAGTTTGAGCCTGTATTTTTTAATTTAACGGGCAATAACGCATTGATTGAACAACCAAAAACTATGTAACGATTTATAGCATTGTAATAAACGCCTCGCGTTAACCAGCGCTTACGCTCTCCCTTACCCTTATCCTTATCCTTATCCTTATCCTTATCCTTATCCTTATCCTTATCCTTAGCCATTTTTTCAGACAAAATTAGCTCATCAATTTCTTTGCTGATACTTGTTCCATAAAGATATTGATTGATCAAATTTTCGGTCGTTAATGGCGCTATTTTTTGAAACTTTGAGTCTCTCTTATCTATCCATGCCTGACGACCAATGTTCACTAGTGCTTCATCAGAGTAAGTCATCTCCGCTGGCAGAGCATAGCTGCTCACCTCTGAAGCTAATTTAATGCGCTTGTACAGTTCATCAAATGTAAAAACTTTAGGCTTAGGAATGTTGTCAGCGACTTCTGATATGCACATATCAGAGACCGCAGCCTTTTGAAGATGTAAGTTAACATGACAGATTCGCCATCTTATAAGCGCTTCTTTACTGCTCTGACTTGTAGAAGCCTTACTTTTAAAGACAATGCATTGACCCACGAAAATCATAGCAGCAACTCCACGGGTCTAAACAAGCGAATAAACTTATTGATATTTACGGGCAGAAGGTTATGTAAACTAGAAAACTGGAACAGGCTCTGAGCTCTCTGAAATGAGTGGTTTTGTGCTACAGACAGGCTTTTGAGAAGATCTTGCAGCTCAGCTCTTGGGCTCACTATCCAAGCTTGAATAAATGCAACGCAGAACTGTTTTAATTCATCTATGTTAGTTTCAAAATCATAAGCTAATTGAAAATAATCAAAGTTCCATGCTTCTTCTTTTGTTGCATCACGTTCAGTCAGTATTCGATACTCAACATCTCTACGCTTCCAGTATTGACGTTCAATCTCAAACTTTTGCCAAGTTCTTTTGTTAATTCTTTCAACTTCGTCTCTAGTGTTTAATTTATAAATTTGATCCCAATATTTGAAAGTGTAAGCAATACGATATTCTTTCCCTTCTTTATTTCTATATGTTGCAAGCAGATCTGTAGTCATTACATGAGCTACATTCGTTTGCCAATTACGAGGATGAATCAAATTCAAACTCACTGAAATATCGAGTGTCTCGTCCAAATCCAGAGCATATTGAGAAAAGATTCGCACTATATCCTTTTGAAGTAGAAGTTTTTTATATGCCCTTAGCTCACCATCTGACAATAAGTGGACGTGAAGCTTTTGGATTGGACAATAAATCCAGTGACGGCGACCGATTTGATTCACATCGCGAACAGTTAAATATGATTCATAATCATCTAAGTTATGAATCAACTTTTTCCACTTATTTAATTTCTTAATTGTCTCTGGTAAGGCTGTAACAACAAGTTTAGACATAGACAACTCTGCACAAATAAAAAACAATTTAGCAGAGAAAAGTTGAATTCGGCAGTCTACAAAACAGCCTAACCATATGATATAATTAAGAATATAATATATCGATAATTATAAGACCTGCCAATTTTAAGAGTGGCAATTTTTGACACTTTTAAAATCATAATGAAAACAAGATACTGGTATTTTCGGGGTTACTTACTATTTTAGTATTAATAAACGTTGGCAGGAATAGAAGAATTATTTTGGTTATTAAAAGCACAGTATTAATAACCAAAAAATCTTAATGATTTTTAATCATTCTTTAATTTTATAGTCATTAATCAATAAAAGCATGTTAGATGGGAGGCTAAACACCCGTAAAAATTTTTTCACCTTCCCCAGATATTACAATGAGTGGTTACAATGATTAAAAATCACTTTTTTGACATTATCGTGTTAGAGCTTTAGTTCTATATATAATTTCAGATTAATATTTTTATGAGGGTTCTGTAAGGCCATATGATTTGGAGATAAGATTGCTAATCTCAACTTCCCCGCCTTCAAAGTTACCAGTAACACTGAGTGTTTATAGTGCTTTTATATCGGAATGAAACATTCTAACCAATTTAATCTTCATTAAAATACTTCTTTAGTATGGTAATGCTCATGTTGTGATGCATTATATATACCTTGTATACCATTGAATCTTAGTCGAAAAAGTCGCACACTCTCAGTAGGAATATTTGATATAAGAAAGTTAAATGATTGATTTTATCTATCAAGGTGGCTCTGCTATCTCTGAAGATGACTTTAAAAGTCATATGGGCTCTTTATGCCAATTAGAGAACATTGGTGTCCTTCTTGGTGCAGGTGCATCGGTAGGGTGTGGCGGCATGACAATGAAAGATATATGGCTTGATGCAATAGGCTGTGAGCCTAATCTACCCAGTGAATTACTTGCTTTTAAACTCATAACTCAAGAAAATATCAATAATAAAGATGTAAATGTGGAGCAACTTTTAGATCAAGTAACTCAATATTTATCGGTATACAAAAAAACATCACCATTAAACCCCGATACAGATTTAAAGCCCCAACCAGTAGCCAGACTTCAGAAAATCCTTCTTTGCTTATATCAATCAGTAACTAAAGCAGCACTACTTGTAAAGCAAGATACTTTTGGTGATGAGAACTTAGGAGCTCAAGAGCAATTCAAATATCATCGAGAACTACTTGAAAAATTAATTTCAAACCGCCAGCCAGGTCAAGCCGCTCCGATGCTATTTACCACCAACTATGATCTCTCCTTAGAATGGGCTGCTGAAGAAATAGGCATTCAACTTGTGAATGGATTTTCAGGGCTTCACACAAGAACTTTTCAACCTCAAAATTTTGACCTGAGCTATAGAAACGTCAATGCAAAAGGCGAAGCCAGATTTGGGCACTATCATGCCTATTTACATAAACTGCATGGTTCCATGTCTTGGGTTCAAGAACATGACAGCGATATTAAAGAGATTCCTTCGGCGCTCGTGAAGAACCGTTATATTGATCCGTTGCTAAAAGGTGAACCCGTATATGACAAACAATTCTTAATTTATCCTGGTGCTAATAAATATCACCATACAATTGGTTTTGTGTACGGTGAGATGTTTAGGCGATTTAGTGAGTTCCTATCAAAACCTCAAACAGCTATCTTCATCAACGGATATAGTTTCGGCGACTATCATATTAATCGAATAATACTCGGTGCATTACTAAACCCATCTTTACATATTGTTATTTTCTATCCTGAACTCGATACAATATCGGCAAATACTGATCATTTAAACGAAGCTCAAAAATGCATCAAAAAACTTAAATCTTTATCATTAAATCAAATCACGATTGTTGGTGGAGATTCAAAAGCTTACTTCAATTCATTTGTTAAATACATTCCGAAACCGGTGCTATTTCCTAAAGACACTTCCACACAAGAGATCGTATCAGCTATTAATGATTTAGTTTTAAGTGGTAATCAAATATGAGCATAGAAACCATTGATTCTATTGGCTATGTTGTTGCACTTGAAGGAACGAAAATTCGAGTTAACTTACTTGAGGGACACAAAGGTCAATTGGCATCTCACCGACGAGGTGTAAGCTCTGTATCTCAACCTGGAGATTTAATTGGATTAGATGCTGGTACTAACCTAGTTATTGCTAGAGTAACTGACATGGCATTTGTTGATCCAGACAAAGCTCATTCTTCTAACGTCGGCACAATGAATTTAACAGATACCCCTTTGAGACAATTAATCGCATATTCAATTGGTTATGTCTGTCAGCATGGTGAAGGTCGGAAATTTATCTCCGAGAGTTGGAAGTTACCAACATTAGGCGCGAAAGCAATCCCATTATCGAGCGACTATTTAGAGACTATTTACGGTGTACATGACGACGAAAAAGGCTCAACAATTGAACTCGGGCGAGATTCTAGAACTAAAACAACTAAAATTAATGCAGGCCTCAATTCTCTACTTTCAAGGCATCTGGCTGTTCTAGGTAGTACAGGTTATGGGAAATCAAATTTCAATGCCCTGTTATCACAAAGAATACGTGAACAATTTTCAAATTCTAGGATCGTTATTTTCGATATAAATGGTGAGTATGCTGATGCTTTTATTGATCAAAAACGTGTCAAAGAGACCATCTTGGGTAGTATCCCACCTCCTGCAACTAATTCGACAGGATTTGAATCCGTACCGCCACCCATCATATTTAACGGTCAGCATCCTAGCTATCATCAAATACCTTACCAAGCCCTAGGTTATGCAGGATTAATAAAATTACTAAGACCAAGCGACAAAACACAATTACCAGCACTACGAAATGCATTGAAGTCACTTCATATGGTCTGCGCAGGGCCGAATGGCACCATTTTCACAGGAGAAACAATACCACCTTCAAACAACACAAATTGGTTCGAATTGGTTGATGATTGTCGGCAAGATGGGCAAGAACATTTAAGTCAATGGCTGAGAAAATTAAGAAGCAATTCACTTGGACACTTTTCAAAATGGCCTCCTTTTAAAGCGCTAGCTAACCTTGTTGCAGAGTTCGGCTGCCAAGCATTCACACCTCAAGGTACGAGTAAACGAGATGCTTTTAGCTATGGTAATGTATTGCCATTAGTTAAGATTATTCAGCAACTTGTTGATGATCCGCGCTTCAGCAATGTAATTAATCTATCTGGAGGGCAAGCTATCCAAAATCCGCATAGTATGTGGGATGAAGAGATCGAAAATGAAGTCGATTATATTTTTGGTAAAAAGTCAGGGGAACAACAAGACTGGGATGTTCATATCATTAATTTAAAAAATATTGCAGACGACCATGCCCCAATGATTTTAGGCTCACTTTTAGAAATGTACTCAGATGTATTATTTAAAAGAGGCCAAGATAAAAATTATCCAACCATGCTTCTTTTAGAGGAGGCTCATCACTACCTTAGAGATCCTTTCGCTGAAGAAGGTACTCAACTGAAAGCATACGAAAGGCTTGCAAAAGAAGGTCGTAAATTTAACTGCTCTTTACTGGTGAGTACACAGAGGCCTTCAGAATTATCTTCTACGGTTCTTGCCATGTGTTCGAATTGGATTTCTTTGCGCTTAACTAATGAGCGGGACATAAATGCATTAAGACATGCGATAGAAAATGGTAACGAGCATACTCTTAGTGAAATCTCTGGTTTACCTAGGGGTGACGCTATCGGTTTCGGTTCAGCTTTCAACATCCCTATTCGCTTTTCCATAGATGAAGCTAAGCCTAAGCCAAAATCTTCTGATGCTGCATTTGCTTCTATATGGTCATCGTAAAGTATCATCATTCAGGAAATTGGCTGTAATTACCTAACAAAAAGGCGAACCTCTCGGCTCGCCCTTTTAGTGTTCTACTAGCTAGTTTGTCACAATCTTAATTACCTGTCACAGACTTCATTAAAACTGTCACAAACTTCATTACCAGTTATCAAATCAAACCTTAGTCACGGTATGTCTCAACCGCAGGGCATGAACAAACTAGGTTACGGTCGCCGTATACGTCATCGATACGCGTTACTGTAGGCCAGAATTTGTCTTTTGCTACGCTTGGTACTGGGAATGCTGCGTAGAAACGGTCGTATGCACGGTCCCACTCATTGCCTAGTACGTCAGCTTGTGTGTGCGGTGCAAACACGAGCGGGTTGTTTTCAATTGACCATTCGCCAGATGCGATACGGTCGATTTCTGATTTGATTGACACCATGGCTTCGATGAAACGGTCAATTTCAACTTTAGACTCAGACTCAGTTGGCTCAATCATCAGTGTGCCAGCTACTGGGAATGACATAGTTGGTGAATGGAAGCCGTAGTCTTGAAGACGTTTAGCTACGTCCATTTCTGTCACGCCTGTTTGCTCTTTAAGTGGGCGTAAGTCAACAATACACTCGTGCGCAACGCGGTTGTTACGGCCACGGTATAAAATTGGGTAGTGCTCGCTTAGCTTCTCTGATAAGTAGTTAGCGTTCACGATAGCCATTTCTGTTGCTTGTTTTAAGCCTTCAGAGCCCATCATGGCAATGTATGCCCACGAGATTGGTAAAATTGCTGCTGAGCCGTAAGGGGCTGCAGAAACCGCGCCGTTACCAATGTTTGTGCCAGCAACGTTAATTACGCTGTGGTTAGGCATAAATGGCGCTAGGTGAGATTTAACACCGATTGGGCCAACACCTGGACCACCACCACCGTGTGGAATACAGAATGTTTTGTGTAGGTTAAGGTGCGATACGTCAGAACCGATTGAACCTGGGCTTGTAACACCTACTTGCGCGTTCATGTTTGCGCCGTCCATGTACACTTGACCGCCGTGCTGATGCACGATGTCACAGATTTCACGAATTGTTTCTTCGTAAACGCCGTGTGTAGATGGGTATGTGATCATGATACACGATAGGTTTTCAGATACTTCTTCGGCTTTCGCTTTAAGGTCTGCCATATCAACGTTACCGTTTTTATCACAGTCAACAACCACGATTTTCATGCTTGCCATTTGTGCAGACGCTGGGTTTGTACCGTGCGCTGAACTTGGGATCAAACATACGTTACGGTGACCTTCACCGCGTGACTCGTGGTATTTACGAATAGCGATTAAGCCTGCGTATTCACCTTGTGCACCTGAGTTAGGTTGCAGTGAAACGGCATCGTAACCTGTGATGTTTACTAACCAATCATGTAGTTCAGTCATCATGATTTGGTAACCCGCTGCCTGATCAAGTGGGCAGAATGGGTGTAGGTTTGCAAACTCAGGCCAAGTGATTGGGATCATCTCTGCTGTCGCATTAAGTTTCATGGTACATGAACCTAATGAGATCATTGAGTGGTTAAGCGCTAAATCTTTGTTTTCTAGACGCTTGATATAACGCAACATTTCAGTCTCGCTGTGGTACGAGTTGAAGTTAGGGTGCGTTAGAATTTCGTCATCGCGTACAAGGCTTGCAGGAATTGAGTTGCTGCCGTTTACTTCGATTTCGTTCGCAAGTGCGTCAACGCTTAGGCCGTGGTCGTCACCTAAAATGATGTCGAATAGCTCTGCTACGTCTGCACGCGTTGTTGTTTCTGATACAGAAATTGAGTATTCACCCGCACGGTTTGACGCAAAGTTAACGCCATTTGCTACTGCGCGTGCAACAACGTCGTCTTTGTTGTCTGCAACAACGGTAATGGTGTCGAACCATGTGTCGTGCTTAAGGTTTACGCCTTTCGCTTTTAAGCCAGTCGCTAAAATATCAGCAAAACGGTGAATACGCTGAGCGATTGTTTTAAGGCCTTCTGGACCATGGTAAACCGCGTAGAACGCAGCCATGTTCGCGAGTAATACTTGCGCTGTACAAATGTTTGAGTTGGCTTTTTCACGACGAATGTGTTGTTCACGTGTTTGCATTGCCATACGTAGTGCGTCGTTACCTAAACGGTCTTTAGATACACCGATAATACGACCCGGTAATGAACGCTTGTACTTGTCGCGTGTTGCAAAGAATGCAGCGTGTGGACCACCGTAACCCATAGGTACACCAAAACGCTGTGCTGAACCAAGTACTACGTCTGCGCCAAGTTTACCCGGTGCTTTAAGTAGTAATAAGCTCATGATGTCTGCGGCAACACAGGCAATTGCTTTTTTGCTTTGAACACCAGCGATTAAATCAGTTACGTCTGTAATTTCACCCGTTGTTGATGGGTATTGGAATAACGCACCAAAAATGTCGTGGTCTAGCGCTTCTGCCGCTTTACCTACGATAACGTCAAAACCGAACTGCTCTGCACGTGTCGCAACAACGTCGATTGTTTGTGTGTGAACGTCATCAGCGATGAAGAATGCATTTGATTTTGATTTAGCAACACGCTTTGCAAGGCCCATTGCTTCAGCCGCAGCTGTTGATTCATCAAGTAACGATGCGCTTGCAAGGTCAAGACCAGTTAGGTCGAGGGTCATAGTCTGGAAGTTTAATAATGATTCTAAACGACCTTGTGCAATCTCTGGTTGGTATGGTGTATACGCCGTGTACCAGCCTGGGTTCTCTAGTACGTTACGTAAAATTACGTGAGGTACGTGAGTTGGGTGGTAGCCTTGACCAATGTAAGATTTGAACACTTTATTTTTGCTTGCTACAGATTTTAAGTAGCTTAGTGTTTCAACTTCAGTGCGGCTTTCGCCAATTGATAAACCTTGCTCTAAGCGAATGCTTGCAGGTACCGTTTGACCGATCAGCTCTTCAACACTCGATACTCCAAGAGCGCTCAGCATGTCGCTTACTTGCGCTGGGCTTGGCCCAATGTGACGGCGAATAAAATCTTGCTTCTGCTCTAATTGTTCAAGAGATTTGGCGTTTGACATTTGTCCAGATTCCTATGATCCAAAAAAAAGTGGTTACTGCCAATGGGTAACTGGCAATAACTTAAAAACAGGGTGATTCAATAACTTACATCGTATGGAAAGGTAAGCTATAAAATCATAAAAGCCCCTATGAAACCCAAGCTACGCATTTAATTAGCTGGGGATCTAGACGGGGCTTTTAGTCGGCGTGACTAATTAATTAGTCTTCGTCGATTGTGTTAGCGTAGCCTTCAGCGTCTAACAGGTTATCAAGCTCTGATGTGTCAGATGCTTTGATACGGAATAACCAACCGTCGATGTACGGGTCGTTATTTACTGTTTCAGGCGAATCTTCAAGATCTTCGTTGATTGCAACGATTTCACCGCTGATTGGTGCGTAGATGTCAGATGCTGCTTTAACAGACTCTGCTACTGCGCAGTCTTCACCCGCGTCAACTTCATCACCAACTTCTGGTAATTCTACGAATACCATGTCGCCAAGAAGTTCTTGTGCGTGCTCAGTGATACCTACAGTAAACGTACCGTCACCTTCGTCGCGAACCCACTCGTGTGAAGTAGCATATTTTAATTCGCTTGGGATATTGCTCATTTTTTTGTTCCTTTGGTTTATATTGGGTGATAACACCAAATTTTTTATATTACTTAGATAACTGATTTACCGTTACGTACAAAGCAAGGTTTAACAACCTTAACGTTAACCAGTTTTTTACGCATCTCTACTTGGGCTGTTTCGCCAGTTGAACGCGGAACGCGTGCAAGAGCGACACTGTGACCAAGTGTTGGTGAGAATGTACCAGAGGTAATCACCCCTTCACCACCTTCAACGATGACTTTTAAACCGCTACGCAATACGCCTTTTTCTTCAAGCACTAAACCAACTAGTTTGTCTGTGCTTTTGTCAGCGCGTTGCTGTTCTAATACTTCACGACCGATAAACTTACGATCTTCTGGCTCCCACGCAATCGTCCACGCCATGTTAGCAGCAAGTGGTGATACGCTTTCGTCCATATCTAGGCCGTAAAGGTTCATACCTGCTTCTAGACGAAGTGTGTCACGTGCTCCTAGACCCGCTGGCGCTACGCCTGCATCTAGAAGTTGTTGCCACAAATCAGCAGCTTGATCGTTAGGTACTACGATCTCATAACCATCTTCGCCAGTATAGCCTGTTGTTGCAATAAATAAATCACCAGCTTGCACACCAAAAAACGGCTTCATACCTTCAACAGCAGCTTGTTGCTCTGCAGTAAGTACAGTGGCCGTTTTAGCACGTGCATTAGGGCCTTGAACGGCAATCATTGCAAATTCAGGACGCTCAGTAACCGTTACGGCGAAATCAGCCGAAACTTTAGCTAAATGCGCTAAATCTTTTTCACGGGTTGCTGAGTTAACAACTAAACGGTAGTCAGTTTCTGAGAAGAAGTAGATGATAAGGTCGTCGATTACGCCGCCTTCTTCGTTAAGCATACCTGTGTAAAGTGCTTTACCCGGTACCGTTAACTTAGCAACGTCGTTTGCTACTAGCTTACGTAAGAACGCTTGTGCTTGTTCGCCTTGCACATCAACAATTGTCATGTGCGATACGTCAAACATACCTGCATCTGTGCGAACCGCATTATGCTCTTCGATTTGTGAGCCGTAGTTGATTGGCATTTCCCAGCCGTGAAAATCAACCATTTTTGCGCCAGCTTCAAGGTGCTTAGCATGTAAAACTGTTTTAGAAGTCATAATATTCCTTCACTTTTAAATTAACCCACTGAGTGGGCGTGGCCTCAATTTAATGAGGGGGAATAACATGGGCGGCGATTATACATTAGTTGCACAGTTGTCACACCCAAATTGCGATTTGTAACTACAAAAAACAGCTAAACACCCAAGTGTGTAGCTGTTTTTAAAATTTATACTTTAAGCAACATCCGCTAAGGTTAAATCAAACCCGAGCTGCTGTAAGTGCGCTTGCCATTTATCAAGCTCTGCTTGGCGCGCTACCAGTTGAAACTGCTGCTGATCTTGGTTATCAATCGCGGTAATAAATACCTCACCGCTTTGTGCACCATAACAGCTGCGCATGTCAGATAAACGCAGGCCTGGTGTTAGCTTAAAGTTGTCTACCAAGGCATCAAACGCTTGCTCACCACTTAAGGTTAACGCGCTTAAGTCGTTACGCATAACATAATCAATATCGTAACGCAGTTGTTGCTCGTTTATTAGCGACTGTAGCTGCACGCTGGCGTCTTTGGCGAGTACAAAACGAAAAGCGGTCTCGTTAAAGTAATACAACGCATAAGCGTAGCTGCTTGTTAGGTCATCGTCTAATGAGCTGCGTAAGCCTAAACCGCTGGCGGTTAGCTTATTAATATCAAGACCTAAAATAGTCGTTAAAAATGGGATTGCTTCAGTGCCACTAAAATCCATAATGGCAGTATCGCTATTTGCTTGTAGCACGTTGTTTGCTGGCGTATTAGCTTGGCTGTGACGAGCAAACATTATTGGCGTAAAAGTCATATGTGACACCTATCAATCTTTAATGCTTGAAGTATATTGCCCCGTGCTTGCAACAACAAATTGTAATTATTTATCAATTGATAAATAATACTTATATATGCAGCCCTATAAATAGAATTTTTAAATGAAAAATATTTCTACCGATAGTTTACGCACCCTCGTTGCGGTTGTTGAAGTAGGTGGCTTTGCCAAAGCTGGCGAGTTATTAGGGCTGTCGCAACCGGCGGTTAGTCTGCAAATAAAACGGCTTGAAGATATGCTTGGCCACAAGCTATTTAAAAAGCAGGGGCAACGCCAAGTACTCAATCAATACGGTGAGTTATTGCTGCCTTTGGCAAAACAAATGTTGCAACAAAACGATGCCATTTTGCAGCAGTTCACCAGCGAAAACGTAACCGGTAAAGTGCGCTTAGGTATTCCCAGCGAATTTGCTGCGCGTATCTTGCCTTCTATTATTGGCGACTTTGTGGCGCTCTACCCTGATGTATCGCTAGAGGTTCGCTCGCGCTTAAGTAAACATTTATTGTCGGTATCGCGCCAAGATCAGTTTGATCTGGTGCTTGCTCTAAACGAAGAACTCGAGTCGGCCAAGTTCCCTATTTTTATGCAAGATCAACTGGTGTGGGTAGGCGATTTAAACCTAGCACAAAACGATGTAGTTACCCTTGTTACCGCTCCCGAGGGCTGTATTTATCGTCGCCGCGCGATTGATGCATTGCAGCACGCAGGGATTAAATACCGTATTGCGTACAGTAATGCCGATTTAACAGGCCTTACTGCGGCATTAAAAGAAGGGTTAGGTATTACTGTTTTAGCAAAAAGCACCGTACCGAATGAGCTAAACTATCAACTACACACCAAGGATCTGCCTGAATTAGGCCAAATAGGGATTAGTTTAATTAAGCGGGCTGATGAACCGGGCAATGCGGTTGATAAACTTGCCGAGTTTATTGCGCTGCGTCTAACGTAAGCGAGGGGCGATTAATTCATTGATTGAGTATTTCGATGAGTATTGTTTTATTTCACCTTTAAAGTCTTTTTTCGGCATTAAAACGCCTTCTATGTTTCGTATTGAGCCGTTTCTCGCAAAATAAATTGCACGCCGACAGCTAATCCCCCCCCTGCAATACCCTACTTTGGGCACGGTTTTCGCCGTGCAGGTTTAAACTTATAACCTGCAAGGGGTTAGCGTGTTATGCAGCAACACATATTACCTTTGCATCATACTCACCCAATCAGCACATCGTTAAGTATTACTTAACGATGTCTTGCACACAAATAATACTACAATACTACTGTATTTATTATTTTCATTCTAATTCATGAACTTATGCTTTATATCAATTTTATTACAAATAGGATTGATTCGTATTACTTTACATGTTTAAATTGCGCCGGTTAAAAAAATCTAAACATACACAGGACGCACAATGAAACCTACGTTTATTGTTTCAACTCTTTCTACTGCCATAGCGTTATCACTTAGCGCTAATGCTTTTGCTAAAGATGTAACTAAAGAAGAAAAGAACTTCGAGCAAATTACTGTCATTGGCTCTGCATCTGCTATTAACGATATTCCGGGTTCTGCTACTTTCATCAGCGAGCAAGATCTTGAAAAGTTTGAATACACCGACATCTCACGTGTTTTAAGTGCGGTACCCGGTGTATACGTTCAAGAAGAAGATGGCTATGGTCTACGCCCTAACATTGGTATGCGTGGTACAGGTACTGGCCGTAACGATAAAATATCTGTAATGGAAGACGGCGTTCTTGTTGCTCCTGCTCCTTACTCTGCACCATCGGCTTACTACTTCCCTACTATGGGCCGCATGGAGTCTATCGAAGTACTTAAAGGTGCTGCATCGGTTAAATATGGTCCACGTACAACGGGCGGTGTTTTAAACTTAGTATCACGCAGCTTACCGACCGAAGGTTCTAAAGGTTTATTAAACGCTGAACTAGGTAGCGATGGTTTTTACAAAGGCCACGCATACTTCGGTAAAAAGAAAAACAATGCAGCAGGCTTAGTTGAAGTATTCACTTACGGCGCAGATGGCTTTAAAGAATTACCGGTTGGTAGCGATAACTCTGGTTTTGAAAAGAACGATTTCTTATTAAAGTTTGGTTTTGATTTTGGTGATAACGAAGCTCACAGCCTTGAAATGAAAGTTAAATACTCAGACGAGCGCTCTGATGAAACTTACATGGGCTTAACCGATGCAGACTACCAAGAAAACCCATATCGTCGTTATGCTGCCTCGCAAAATGATGAAATGAACACACAACACAATGCATACCAAGTTAACTATGCATATCGCTTTGGTAAAGGTTACGAGTTACTTGCAACTGCTTACTTAAATGACTTCCACCGTAACTGGTATAAAGCGAGCAAAGTAAGCTCAAGCTACCTTGAACAGTACAGCGAATTTGAAGCAAACCCAACCAGCGAAGGTATCGAAGGGGTTGCTGTTAAAGCAAATAACCGTGACTACCAAGCGAAAGGTTTACAAACAGAGTTCCATATTCCTGCGGGTAACCACTACATTACAGTGGGTGCGCGTTACCACGAAGACGAAATGGATCGCTTCCAATGGCAAGACAAGTACACGCTTAATCAAGACCTTTCAATGACGCTAACTGAAAAAGGCGTACCAGGTTCAGATAGCAACCGTGTAGATAGCGCTGAAGCTACAACGCTATTCATTCAAGATGAGTGGTCATTAGACGCATTAGTAATTAGCGCGGGTCTGCGTTATGAAGATATCACGATTAAACGTGAAGAATGGGCAAAATCAGATCCAACACGTGCAAACGGTTTAACTAAAAATATCAGCAACGACACTGAAATTTTAGTGCCGTCACTGGGCGCAACATACACTGTTAGCGATAGCTTAACGCTACTTGCTGGTATTCAAAAAGGGTATGCGCCAGCAGCACCAGGTAATGCGGATCAAGAAGAAGAAGAGAGTGTTAACATTGAGCTTGGAGGTCGTTACGACTATGCAGGCTTTAATGGTGAAGTGATTTACTTTAACTCTGACTACACGAACATGCACGGTAACTGTACTGCTGCTGTAGGCTGTAACGACAATAACATTGGCGACCAGTACAACTACGGTGAAGTGTCGGTATCTGGTTTTGAAGTGAGCGCCGGTAAAGTGTTTGCAACAGATACAGCCTCATTCCCTTTGCGTTTAACATATACTTACACAAACTCTGAGTTTGAAAATGACTTTGAATCAGATCTTTGGGGCAGCGTTAAAAGTGGTGATGCTATGCCATATGTGCCAGAAAACCAGCTAGCGCTTTCGTTTGGTGCCGAGTTCTCAAGCTTTGTGTTTGATACGCAAATGCGTTATGTGTCTGATGCACACGCTGACTTATCAACTTCAGGTCGTAACGCAATTGACAGCCGTGTAGTGTGGGATTTAGCCGCTAAATACCTTATCGACGACAAACAAAAAGTATACCTAACGGTCGACAACCTGTTTGACAAAACCTACGTTGCAAAC
Source organism: Pseudoalteromonas sp. MBR-15 (assembly GCF_053628915.1). Lineage (NCBI taxonomy): Bacteria > Pseudomonadati > Pseudomonadota > Gammaproteobacteria > Alteromonadales > Pseudoalteromonadaceae > Pseudoalteromonas > Pseudoalteromonas sp. MBR-15. The sequence continues at coordinate 122,777 of NZ_JBRJHH010000012.1, read as the reverse complement.
CGTGCAAACGGAGGTATTCAACCTGGTAAGCCACGTACCCTTCAAGTAGGTTACAGCTACTCTTTTTAATACCGAAGCGTATTAATAAGAAAGCCGCGTGATGAAAGTCACGCGGCTTTTTATTTTGCTTTTTTCAAGCATAACTTTTCACACATAAAAAAACCTCCCGCAGGAGGTTTTTATCAGTCTAAATAAACGGTGTGTTTATTATTGACCTTTCACTTCTTTAAGACCATTGAAAGGTGCTTTTTCACCTAACGCTTCTTCAATACGAAGAAGTTGGTTGTATTTAGCAACACGGTCAGAACGGCTTAATGAACCTGTTTTAATTTGACCAGCCGCTGTACCAACAGCAAGATCTGCAATTGTTGCATCTTCTGTTTCACCTGAACGGTGAGAGATAACAGCAGTGAAACCAGCATCTTTTGCCATTTTAATCGCAGCAAGCGTTTCAGTTAATGAACCGATTTGGTTGAACTTGATTAGGATTGAGTTAGCAATACCGTTATCAATACCACGCTTTAAGATTTTCGTGTTTGTTACGAAAAGGTCGTCACCTACTAATTGAACTTTATCGCCAATTAGTTTTGTTTGGTGTGCGAAACCGTCCCAATCAGACTCATCTAGGCCGTCTTCAATTGAAACAATTGGGTACTGCTCTGTTAGGTCTTTAAGGAAATAGTTAAATTCTTCTGACGTGAATTTTTTACCTTCGCCTTTCAGGTCGTAGATGTTTGCTTCTTTGTCGTAGAACTCAGATGCAGCACAGTCTAACGCTAAAGTAATGTCTTTACCTAGCTCGTAACCTGCATTTGCAACAGCCACTTTAATTGCAGCAAGTGCCGCTTCATTTGATTCAAGGTTTGGTGCAAAACCACCTTCATCACCTACTGATGTAGAGTGACCGTCTGCTTTAAGTACTTTTGCAAGACTGTGGAATACTTCTGCGCCCATGCGCAGTGCTTCACGGAAGTTTGCAGCGCCAACTGGCTGGATCATGAACTCTTGGATATCAACAGAGTTATCTGCGTGCTCACCACCGTTGATGATGTTCATCATTGGTAATGGCATAGAGTAAACGCCCGGCGTACCATTTAAGTCAGCGATGTGCTCATAAAGCTCAACGCCTTTAGAGTTCGCAGCTGCTTTAGCTGTTGCTAAAGATACCGCTAAGATTGCGTTAGCACCTAATTTTTCTTTATTTTCAGTGCCGTCTAAATCTAGCATTACTTGGTCAACAGCTTGTTGATCAAGTGCGCTTTGGCCTTTAAGAGCCGCTGCGATTTCGTTATTGATATAACCTACCGCTTTTAAAACACCTTTACCTAAGTAACGTGCTTTATCACCATCACGTAATTCAAGCGCTTCGCGAGTACCTGTTGATGCACCAGAAGGTGCTGCAGCACGGCCCCATGAACCATCAGCTAAATGTACATCAGCTTCAACAGTTGGGTTACCACGCGAGTCCATGATTTCGCGACCAATCACTTTTACGATTTCTGACATCTTGATTCCTCTTTTCCCGAAAATGGTGAGTTTATGCCAACTTTGTTAATTCGTTGGCTTTTTAAAACAAATAAGCCGTGCATATAGCACGGCCTATTTAAATTACGATGACGCTTTTTGGTGAGTGTGTGCAGCTGCAACAAACCCTTCAAATAGCGGGTGACCATCACGTGGTGTTGACGTGAATTCCGGGTGGAATTGCGCGGCAATAAACCAAGGGTGATCTTTATTTTCGATAATTTCGACTAGTTTCTTATCTTCAGATAAACCAGTGAAACTTAAACCTGCTTTTTCAAGCTGCTCTACGTAGTGGTTATTTACTTCGTAGCGATGACGGTGACGTTCAACAATTTCGTCACTACCGTATACTTCACTTACTTTAGAGCCTGGCGTTAAGTGACATTTTTGTGCGCCTAAACGCATTGTGCCACCAAGGTCAGACTGCTCATCACGTACTTCAACGTTACCGTCGGCATCTTGCCACTCGGTGATTAAACCAACCACTGGGTGTGCTGATTTTGCATTGAATTCCGTTGAGTTTGCATCTGCAAGGCCTGCAACGTTACGCGCATACTCAATAAGTGCCACTTGCATACCTAAACAAATGCCTAGGTAAGGTACTTTGTTTTCACGTGCGTATTTAGCCGCTAAAATCTTACCTTCAACACCACGACCACCAAAACCACCTGGTACTAAAATAGCGTCAAGGTGAGAAAGCATCTCAGTGCCTTTGCTTTCTAAGTCTTGTGAATCAACGTATTCGATGTTCACTGTTAAACGGTTTTTAAGACCCGCATGCTTTAATGCTTCGTTTACTGACTTGTAAGCGTCTGGTAGTTCAATGTACTTACCTACCATACCAATTGTCACTTCACCCGTTGGGTTAGACTCTTGATATAATACTTGCTCCCACTCAGATAAATCTGCTTCTGGGCACTCAAGGTAAAAACGACGACACACAAAGTTATCAAGTTCTTGTGACTTAAGTAACGCTGGGATCTTGTAGATGCTTTCTACGTCTGGTAATGAAATAACGGCTTTTTCTTCCACGTTAGTGAAAAGTGCGATTTTCGCGCGCTCGTTATTAGGTAATTTACGATCAGAACGACAAATTAAGATATCTGGTTGGATACCAATCGAACGTAATTCTTTTACTGAATGTTGTGTTGGTTTCGTTTTAACTTCACCTGCAGGGCCTAAGAATGGCACTAGCGTTAGGTGAATAAACAATGCGCGCTCACGGCCGATTTCTGTGCCAAGCTGACGAATTGCTTCTAAGAACGGTTGTGACTCAATGTCACCCACTGTACCACCAATTTCAACGATGGCTACATCACGACCTTCGGCACCGTCGTATACACGTTGCTTAATGTCGTTTGTGATATGTGGAATAACCTGAATTGTTGCACCAAGGTATTCACCGCGACGCTCACGTCGTAAAACATCTTCATAAACACGGCCTTGTGTGAAGTTGTTGCGGCTACTCATCTTAGTACGGATGAAACGCTCATAGTGACCTAAATCAAGGTCAGTTTCTGCACCGTCTTCAGTAACATATACTTCACCGTGCTGAATTGGGCTCATAGTGCCTGGGTCAACGTTGATGTAAGGATCCAGCTTTAAAATAGTCACGTTTAAACCACGTGCTTCTAAAATTGCGGCTAACGACGCTGCTGCAATACCTTTACCCAACGAAGAAACAACCCCGCCAGTAACGAAGATAAATTTTGTACTCATGCGAACCCTAGAATATCAGGAATTAAAAGGAATAATATAGAATCAAGACGGGGCGATATTATAGCAAAGGCACTGCTATCAATCCAGATAAAATTAGCAAATAAGTGCACAAAAAACGAGCGCGGCATTCCTGTCCCTATGCTGTGTCATTGTGGGTGCTTTTTAATGGCTTCCCACGCGCTGTCCATCTCTTCTAAACTGGCGGTCTCTAAACATTGCCCGCGCTCACTTAAATAAGCGACCACTTTTTCAAAGCGTGTCATAAACTTAGCGTTAGCACTGCGTAATAGTTGCTCAGGGTCGCGCTTAATATGACGGGCCACATTGACCGTTGCAAATAACAAATCGCCCAGTTCTTCTGCGCTGTGTTCTGAGTACGGATCATGCGCAAGCGCTTCTTTCACTTCCCCGACTTCTTCGGCCACTTTATCAAGTGCCCCCTGATAGCTTGGCCAATCGAAGCCAAGACTTGCCACCCGCTGCTGAATCTTTTTCGCCTTAGTAAGCCCTGGCATCGCATCGGGGATGTCTTGCCATAAACTCAGTTGCTGTGTGGGTGCTTTTTGCGCCCGCTCTTGTGCTTTTATTGCTTGCCACTGCTGTGATAATTCGGCCTCTGTGAGTGTTGTTTTTTCAGCGAACACATGAGGGTGCCTGCGCACTAGTTTTTCGTTTAATGTGCTGACAACGTCATTAAAATCAAATAGCCCCTGCTCTTTTGCAAGCTGCGCGTAAAACACAACTTGAAAGAGTAAGTCACCCAGTTCACTTTTAAGCTCACTCAGCTCGCCCTTTTCAATGCAGTCAGCAACTTCGTAAGCCTCTTCAATGGTATGAGGCACTATCGATTTAAAATTTTGTTTTAAATCCCACGGGCACCCAGTATCTGGGTCCCGTAGTTTTTCCATGATCGCTAATGAGTCATCAATACTGTGTTTATCTGTCATTACGCATGCCCACGTTTTGCTTCATGGACCCCTTCAATTTGGTGAAGTTTAGATAACAAGCGGTTTGTGCTTGATAAGTCGTGAACTTCTACCTGCATTGAGAAAAGAGCTAATTGCTTGTCTTCGACTGTGTTGACGTTCATGTTCAGCACATTTACTTTTTCATTGGCAAGTACAGAGCTAATATCACGAATAAGCCCTGATCTATCCGTTGCCTCTACTTTAATGGTTAGCGTATAAGAGCCATTTACATCGTCTGACCAACTTACTGAAATCACACGCTCTGGGTGCTTTTCTCGCAGTTTTTCAAATGAATCACAGTCTTCACGGTGAACGGCAATCCCCCGCCCTTGCGTGATATACCCAATAATTTCATCGCCGGGAACAGGGCGACAACATTTAGCCACGTGGCTCAATAAACTGCCGACGCCATCAACTACAATGCCATTTTTATCACCGTTGACACTTTTTGGTTTTTTAAACCTGATTTGTGGCTCGTCGTCATCACGGTCGCTAATAAAGTTAAGCAACTGATTAAGACGCACATCACCTGCGCCAACAGCAACCATTAAATCTTCAAGACCCCGCAAGTTAAAGCGCTCTATCGCGGGGGTAAGATCTTTGGTTGTAAGATCGAGCTTGTGTAGTTCTGTTTCTAGAATTTCTTTACCGGCACTTAAGTTTTTATCGCGGTCGAGCTGCTTAAACCAATGATGAATTTTCGAACGTGCTCGCGACGATTTAATATAGCCTAACGACGGATTTAACCAATCTCGGCTCGGGTTCGCTTGCTTTTGCGTTAAAATCTCAACCTGATCGCCCGTACTTAGTTGGTACGTAAAAGGCACAATTTTGCCAAATACTTTTGCGCCAATACACCGGTGCCCTACATTAGAGTGAATGTAGTAGGCAAAATCGAGCGGCGTCGCACCGAGTGGTAAATCAAAAATATCGCCTTTCGGGGTAAACACGTAAACACGGTCTTCCACCACTTGATTTTTAAGCTCTTCGGCTAAGTCGCTGCCATCAACAACTTCTTCTTGCCATTGCAGTAACTTACGCAACCAGCTAATTTTTTGCTCATAACCTGAGCCTCGCCCCGGTAATGCGCCTTCTTTGTACATCCAGTGAGCCGCGACACCGAGCTCGGCATCTTGGTGCATCTCGCTGGTACGAATTTGAATTTCGACTGTCTTACCTTCAGGACCAAACACCACGGTATGAATCGATTGATAACCATTTTGTTTTGGCGTTGCAATGTAGTCATCAAACTCTTTATTTAAATGACGCCAGTTTGTGTGAACAATCCCCAAGGCCGCGTAGCAATCTTGCAAACGCTCAACCACAATACGCATGGCACGAATATCAAATAATTGATCGAACTCGTAGTTCTTCTGCGCCATTTTTTTATAAATGCTGAAAATATGTTTCGGGCGACCATACACCTCGCCAGCAATACCCGCTTCTTGGAGGCGTGCTTTAACCAGTGCCACCATATTTTCCATGTAGGCTTCGCGGGCAAGCCGTTTATCGTCTAATTGCTTGGCAATATTTTTGTAGGTGTCTGGGTGCAAATAACGAAAAGATAAGTCTTCTAGCTCCCACTTAAGCTGACCTATCCCTAAACGATTGGCGAGTGGCGCAAAAATATCGCGCGTTTCTTTTGCTGCTATTACGCGCTCTTCTTCACTGCCATTTTTCACTTCGCGTAGGTAACACACTTGTTCAGCCAGTTTAATAACCACCGCACGCACATCTTCAACCATTGCCAAAAGCATACGGCGAATATTATCAATTTGAACGGTGCCTTTACCTTGATGTGCTAAGGTGCTGATGGTTGCCATTTGGCTCACACCAGTAAGCAGCAAGGCAACGTGGTTACCAAGCTTATCTGTTACTGTGTCGATAGAAATTTTTTCAGCTAAAAAATACGGCGTTAAAAAGGCGGTTGCCAATGAATCAGCATCTAAATTTAGCTCAGCTAAAATCTCCACCATTTCAATGGCCATATTCTGGCGTTTAACATCATCGCAATGCAGGCACAATTGATGCGCCTGTTCTAATAAGGTAGATTTATCTTCTGTTAGCGCTAACAGCTCTATACGGCTGGTAAAATCACTCGGCTTAGTAAGCTGATGTGACTGTCTAGTGGCTACCATAGTGCGCTTTACCTCCTGTGAAATAACGCCATCGTTTCAATATGCCCTGTATGCGGGAACATATTCATAAGCCCAATTTTTTCAATGCTGAAGCCTGCTTGTAAAATAATTGCACTGTCACGGGCTAAAGTAACAGGATCACAAGAGACATATAAAATCGTTTTAAACTGAGTAAGTGGTAACTGCTCTAAAATAGCCATAGCGCCAGTTCGTGACGGGTCAAGCACCAATACATCAATGTCTTTGCTGAACCACGCAGCTGATTGCATTGATTGAGTTAAATCAAAGCAATAAAAATCGGTATTCGATAATGAGTTAGTTTGCGCATTTTGTTTCGCTAATGCAACCGCAGAATCCACTCCTTCGACACCAATAACGTGTTTTGCATACTTTGCAATCAATAATGAAAAATTACCAATACCACAAAATAAATCTAATACCTGTTCATGACCCTGTAAATCAAGCCACTCTTTTGCTTGATGTAACATGGCTTGATTAACATGCGGATTTACTTGCACAAAGTTCTCTAAGCCAAACTCAAAGGTTAAGTCATACTCTGGTATAGTGTAGTACGGCATTGGATGATGAGTGTGATCAATCTCACCGCTGTGTGATTGCCATACTAGGCACCATTGATACTCATCACAGGCTTTCTCAACAACCGTTTTAAGCGCATTGCTAATTGGTTTTGTATGGCGAATGACAACATAAGCGGCATTGTCTGCCTCGCACAGTTGTAAGTGACTAATACAGCTTAGCCCTGCATGGTTATTTATCAGTTCATCAAAGACCGTAAATAACGCGCTAAATTTAGTTGAAAGCACGTCACAACGCTCAATACTCACGAGCTGCTTTGACCCTTGAGCACGATAACCTACGCGCATTTTTTTCGCGGCTTTATCATGCATTACGGCAACACGTGCCGATCGTCTGTAATGACGCGCTTCACTAACAAGTGGCGCTTGCCAATTTAAATTCTCTGCTTTGGCAAATTTACTGAATAGCTGGCTCACGGCTGCTTGCTTTTCAACTAATTGCTGCGATGCATCGAGGTGTTGTAACTGACAACCACCACATACTTGATAATGCTGACAAAAAGGCGTTACTCGATGCGCTGACGCGCGCAATACTTTTTTGCAATCAGCACTGGCAAAACGTGCCTTATCGTCAATGAGCTGTGCTTTAACTTCCTCGCCGGGCAGCGCACCGTTCACAAAGCACACTTTACTGCCTTGCTTTGCAACACCTCGTCCTTGGTGATCCATGGCCGAAACGGTGAGTGTGAGCATTTTTTGTGAGACGGATTTCTTTTTAGCTTTGAAAATCTGTGCCATCGGGCAACACCTTAATTATTGATAAAGCGGGAGTAAGTATATACTCTTAAACTACGATAATAATGATAACAACATCTTTTATGACTAAATTTGGCTTACGTGACTCAGTCTTAACCCTCACACTTATACCGACTGTGATCATAGGCTTGTTGCTGGGCGGTTATTTTACAATAAATCGTTACATTGAGCTCGATGAAATTTTGTATCAACAAGGCGAGACCATCATTGAGCCCCTTGCTATCGCTGTAGAGCAACCTTTACTTAAACGAAATAAAGCGCTGTTAACTCGTTTAGTTAGTCATACTCACAACAAACACTCGCCTGCTATTCAGTCTATTGCTATTTTTGATGAAAATAACGAGCTGGTTATTTTCAGTAAATATCAAAGTGAATTTAGAGAGCTGATGAACACGAACAAACCGATATTAGACGGTGTTCATATGCAAAGCTCAGAACATTATTTAACCTTTTCAACAGCTATTATTAATCATAGCCGCCAAGACATGATATGGAATCACCATAGTTATCAGGCTTCTTTAGGCACTGTGGTGATCATGCTCAATAAACAGCAGGCCATCATTGGTCAACAACGTGCGTTATTAGTGAGTGGTGTGGTTATTTTACTGGCGCTTGTTTTAGCAACCGTGCTGGCGTTTAGATTATCGCGTATGTTTATTCAACCTCTTAATAAGTTAGTACTTGCTACAGATAAACTTAATGAGGGTAAAGTCGATACAGGCCTTGATCAAAAAATGTTTGGCGAATTTGAGCTCCTTCGTGAAGGACTTAATACGATTTCAGACACCATGGTGATGCAACGCGATGAAATGCAAAAGCACATTGACCAAGCCACTGCAGATTACCGAGAAACACTCGAACAGTACGAAACACAAAATATTCAGCTGAGTATTGCAAAAAAAGATGCTCAAGATGCCAACCGTGTTAAATCAGATTTCTTAGCGAAAATGAGTCACGAATTACGTACTCCTTTAAATGGGGTTATTGGCTTTACGCGTCAGCTATATAAAACGCCTCTGAATAAACACCAAAAGGATTACCTCGATACGATTGAGTTGTCTGCTAACAGCTTAATGACCATTATCAGCGATATTTTAGATTTCTCGAAATTAGAAGCCGGTGCGATGGAACTCGAATCGATGCAGTTTCAACTGCGCGATACCATCAATGAAGTATTAACATTGCTTGCTCCTAGCGCCCACGAAAAACAACTCGAGCTATCTATATTTATTCACCCGCAAGTGCCCGATAACTTAACTGGCGACCCGACTCGCTTTAAGCAAATTTTAATTAACTTACTCAGTAATGCGATAAAGTTCACCGAAAAAGGGTCTATTAAAGTCGATGTCGGTTATCGTTTGCTTGATGAAGAGCGAGCCTCTATTTTGGTGTCGGTAACCGATACCGGTGTGGGTATTCCTATGGATAAGCAAGATGCTTTATTCACACCATTTGGCCAAGCCGATTCAAGTATTACCCGCAAATTTGGCGGCACAGGCTTAGGGTTAATTATTACCAAGCATATTGTTGAAGCCATGAACGGCCGCATTACCTTAAACTCAGCCCCCGGTAATGGCACCTGCTTTACGTTTAATGCGGTGTTTAGAACGCCGTCTAATTCAATCACCAGTGACTTACCAACTCAATCACTGATTAATAAACGCATTCTATACTTAGAACCGCACGAACATACGCACCAAGCAACCTTGTCATTGTTGAATGAGTGGCAAACACAAGTTACCGCCTGTACTGATGAAGAAAGTTTCTTAAACGAGATAAACAAAGACTTTAGTTACGATATTTGTATTATCGGTCACACCGCAACAATCGATGATATGCAGCAGCTTAAAGGCTACGTTAAAGCGGTAAGACCTGTCACTGACTATTTATACATTATGCTCAATACGGTGTCGCATAATATGCGTGAAGCCTTTGTGGGTAGTGGTGCTGATGCCTGTTTAAGTAAACCACTTAATCATCGTAAATTATGTGAAGTATTAGCAGCCCCGTATCGCCTTGATCATCCGGTACACAATATTGAGCAAGGCGATGAAAAACTACTGCCATTAAAAGTGCTGGTTGTTGATGATAATGACGCAAATCTAAAACTTATTTGTACGCTATTAGATGAACAAATTGAGCTCATTGATACCGCCCATAATGGTTCACAAGCCTATAGCTTAAGTAAAAGCCATAAATACGACTTAATATTTATGGATATTCAAATGCCTATTATGGATGGCATTACAGCGTGTAAGCTTATTCGTGAGTCATCACTTAATGAAGACACCCCAATTATTGCGGTAACAGCGCATGCGTTGGCTGGTGAAAAAGAGCAGCTGCTAAAAGATGGCTTTAAAGGTTATTTAACCAAACCGATTGACGAAGATATGCTAAAGCAGATCATTAGTGATCATAGCCCACAATCCCCTATTAACCGAGAGCGAAGCAAAACAGTTGCCGTTCAATCTGAACCTCCATTTGAGAGCACACGCCTAGATTGGCAGCTTGCGCTACAGCGCGCAGGCGGCAAAGAAGAACTCGCTCTTGAAATGCTCAATATGCTGTTACTCAGCGTGCCTGAGACCTTGCGTCTACTCAATGAAGCAATAGAAAATGAAGATTGTGAGCATGTACTTAGCATCGTGCATAAGTTCCATGGCGCATGTTGTTACACCGGCGTACCAAAGCTAAAATCGCTTGCCGAAACCCTTGAAACGTCACTCAAAGGCGATTGTGATTTAAATTATATTGAACCTGAATTATTTGAGCTTATTGATGAGCTGAATAATTTGTTAAGTGATGCAGGCATGGTAGAGCAGCAACGATAAAAGCCGCTCAATAAAACGATATAAAGGAATATATAAATGAAAAGTTATTTAATTCTAGCGGGCAGTTTACTTGCCTTTGGCTGTGCTTCAACTGCAGATAAACCGATGACACTAGAGTATGCGGATTTATCAGTTAGCTATGATGAATTGAAAACACCAAAATGGCAGCAACTTGAGCGCTTTCCTGCCAGATACCCAAAAAAAGCAGTTATCCAAGCAACAGAAGGGTGCGCGACCATTGAGTATGTTATTACGCCACACAATGAGATTAAAGATATTCAGGTAGTTGCCTCTACTCACCCTGTATTTGCCGATGCAGCAAAAGAAGTAATCACGCATTGGCACTGGAATGAGCTGCCGCAAAATATTACTGATAAAGCGGTGAAAACCCAAACTCGCTTTGATTTTTGTTTTGACACACCCGAGCAATCTTGTAGAACACTAAAACCTAATTATTCATGCCCTAGTCGCGATATTATTTATTCTACGGGTACACGAATTGTGAAGTATTAAAGGGAGCCTGCTTTGTATTTTATCTTACTTATTCTCTTTAGCGCTATTTCACTCACGTGGTTTTTTCTTCGCTATAAAGAACTAAGTAAAGAAGCTAATAACTACGTAAAAATCAATTACGCTGAGCAGTGGCAAACATACGAAAGTAAAGCCCGCTTAATGAGAGCAACACCCAACTCAATTGTGTTTCATTCAATTAAACAAGGCGAATTGTCGGCCATTGATGATGGTGTTTTAAAAAGCTTTAAGAAAAAGCATCAGTACATCGTTACTCTACTCTGTATTTCACCTTTGTTATCTTCATTGCTTGCACAATTTATTGCGTATTTGATGAAATAAAAAGCGCGCTGGATACAACATCCACCGCGCTCTCAATTCAATACTTGCTTAAAAGTGCTTGAAGCTTATATTTACAAACGCGCCTCAATCATCAGGCGTTTCATATCACGTACTGCTTTGTCTAGGCCGTCAATCGCGGCACGCGCAATAATCGCATGACCAATGTTTAACTCGTAAATTTCTGGCATTGCAGCAATTGGTTTTACGTTGTGGTAGTGCAGGCCATGACCAGCATTTACAATTAAACCAAGACCGTGGGCGTATTGTACACCGCTGCGAATACGCTCAAGCTCTGTATGTAGCTCTTCGTCGTTTTCTGCATCTGCATACGCGCCAGTATGAATTTCTACATACGGTGCGTTACAGGCTTTAGCAGCATCAAGTTGCGCGTTATCAGCATCAATAAATAACGATACTTTAATACCCGCTGCCGTTAATTTTTCAGTCGCCGCTTTTACTTTTTCAAAGTTACCCACTACGTCTAGACCGCCTTCTGTTGTTAGCTCTTCGCGTTTTTCAGGCACTAAACACACATAAGCGGGTTTTACTTCAAGCGCAATATCAATCATTTCATCAGTCACGGCAACCTCAAGATTCATACGCGTTTGAATGGTTTTAGCCATTACATACACGTCACGGTCTTGAATATGACGACGGTCTTCACGCAAATGAATGGTGATACCATCTGCACCGGCATGCTCTGCAACACTGGCTGCATGAGCAGGATCTGGGTAACTTGTGCCACGCGCTTGGCGTAAAGTGGCAATATGATCAACGTTTACACCAAGAAGAATATCTTTCATTTTTTTACCTGTTTAAAACAACGATTAACGGCTGCTATTCAGCCTACTTAATAAATAACTCACGACTTTTTAATGGCTTTTTACCGAGTAAAGGCTTGAGTAAGTAACGACTTAACTGCTTTGCCATATATAACACATCAGGCGCGCTGAAGTCATGGGCAGCAATGGCATTTAATTGCGCACCTGAAAAACCACTGTGCGGGTCGTCATGCAGCAAAAAGCCATATTCAGCAAAGTACTGGTAACTGGCACTGCCAATGATCTCATCACCGTGCGCGTCGACACTAAAATCAACTCCATAACCGAGCAATTCGAGTAACTGAAATTCATACGAACGTAACACTGCTTGCAAATGTTGAGTACCCGATAAATCACTCAAGTGCTGTTTATACAAATGGTAAACACTTTCCATGGGTTCATTGATAGGTACGATACGATTGGTTAATTCGTTTAAATAAAATCCACAATACAACTCAGTCCCCGTGAGCATGGTTTGCGTGCCATGGGGTTCAAAACGATTAATGTATTTTAAATCTGATTTACCGCTGTATTGTACCAGCAGTGATTGGAAAGGTTGCAGTTGTGCTTTATGTTTAGTGGCCTGGCGACCACTAATACGGGCCAGCATTCTAAGCTGACCCACGCCTTCTACCAGCATATCAAGCATTACTTGTGAGTCACTAAATGGACGTCGGTGCAACAAGTATGCTGTGTAGAAATCGCTATCCATGGCGTCTCAAGCTAAGCTTAATCTTCACCATAGCCTAAGCTGCGTAGCGCACGCTCATCATCAGCCCAGCCAGACTTCACTTTAACCCAAAGTTCTAAAAATACTTTGTTATCAAGCATCTCTTCAAGGTCTTTACGTGCTTCACGGCCAATAACTTTTAGCTTTTCGCCTTTATTGCCAATAACCATGCGTTTTTGCGTTTCACGCTCAACTAAGATCAGGCCATTAATTTGCCACACGCCGTTATCGAGCCATTTAAACTGCTCTATTTCAACGGTAACAGAATACGGTAATTCATCACCCATAAAACGCATTAGCTTTTCACGGATAACCTCTGCCGACATAAAACGCATCGAACGGTCTGTCACATAATCTTCAGGGAAGTAAAACTCACACAGCGGAAGACGCTTGGTTACTTCTGCTTTTATAAGCTCAATGTTTTTACCCTGTTTTGCTGAGACAGGAATAATGCCAACAAAATCAAATTTATTGCCTAAAAACTGCATGTGTGGAAGCACTAAGTCGCGGTCTTTTACTTGGTCAATTTTATTCATAACCAATAACACTGGACGACCACTTTGACGGACTTTATTCAGTACCATCTCGTCATCTTCATTCCAGTGAGTGCCTTCAACCACAAAAATAATCAGCTCTACATCACCAATCGAACTGGATGCAGCACGGTTCATTAAACGGTTAATGGCACGCTTTTCTTCAACATGTAGACCCGGTGTATCAACGTAGACTGCTTGGTATTTACCTTCGGTATGAATACCCATAATACGGTGACGCGTGGTCTGTGGTTTGCGCGAGGTAATACTCACCTTTTGCTCAACAATGTAGTTAAGTAAGGTCGATTTACCCACATTTGGACGACCAACAATGGCCACCATCCCACAGTGCGTATCAAGCTCTGCAGGTTCTTTGCTAATTAAATCATCAAGATTCATTTTTAAGTATCTTTAAGGCTTTTTCAGCAGCTTTTTGCTCGGCTTTACGACGCGAGCTCCCTACTGAGATAATGCTATCCATCCCTTCAACAATACATTCAACCGTGAATGTTTGATTGTGCGCTTGGCCTTTTGTATCAATGACAGTGTAGCCCGGTAACGATAATTTGCGCGCTTGTAAGTACTCTTGAAGTAATGTTTTTGGATCTTTTTGGTTTAAGCCAGGAGAAATTGCATCAAGGCGTGATTCATACCAATTTAAGATTAACTCACCACATTGTTCAATGCTTGAGTCTAGGAACACGGCACCAATAATGGCTTCTACTGCATCGGCAAGAGTCGATTCACGACGGAAGCCACCACTTTTCAGCTCGCCAGGCCCTAAGCGTAAGTAATCGCCCAGACCAAATTCAAGGCCAAACTCAGCCAGTGTTTGACCACGTACTAAGGTTGAGCGCATGCGGCTTAAGTCGCCTTCACGTGCTTTTGGAAATTTAGTATAAAGCGCATTCGCAATCACGAAGCTCAAAATCGAATCGCCTAAAAACTCTAAACGCTCGTTATGTTGACCTTTGTGGCTGCGGTGCGTCATTGCCTGTTCAAGCAAAGCTTGATCAGTAAATGTATAACCTATTTTGTTGTATAACTCTGTTACGTTTTTTTTCATCGTTACTGAATATTACCTAGGCGTTCAAAACGAACACCAGTTGGAACCCAGCCTGGTAAAAAGTCATCTGGGCCATTTTCAAATTCAAAACTCATCCATATAAAGACGGCTTTACCTACCAAGTTTTCTTTTGGCACAAAGCCCCAAAAGCGACTGTCTTGGCTGTTATCACGGTTATCACCCATCATAAAATAATGATCGGCAGGAACAACCCACTCGTCAGAGCGTGTACCCGGTTGTTGATAATAACGGCCTTTCATTTCAAGCGCCTCTGGGTTAATCAAAATGTTGTGATTCAATGGGCTTAGGTTTTCTTCTAAACGCACTAAATTCATTGACCCTTGCTTGAACTCGTCACTATTGAGAATTTCCATATCTATTTTATTGTATTCATTACACAGCAAATCACCTTGCTGTTCGACACCTTCTTCACATTTTGGCTGAATATAAAGGTGCTTATTGCGATAAACAATTTTATCGCCAGGTAAACCAATGGCACGTTTAATGTAATCAATACGCTCATCTAATGGGTATTTAAATACCACAATATCACCGCGCTCTGGCTCATCCACATCCACTAGTTGGGTGCGCCAAATTGGGTCTTTAATGCCGTATGAGTACTTTTGTACCAAAATAAAGTCACCAACAAGTAATGTTGGCATCATTGAGCCTGATGGAATTTGAAACGGTTCAAAAATAAATGAACGGAAAATAGTAATAGCCGCAATCATCGGAAAGATTGATTTAGCCGTTTCAGTAATACTTGGCTCTGGTGCAATTAATGCAGCGGTTTCTTCGTCTAATTCACCGCCCGCCGCGTTTTGAGCAAGGGCGATACGCTGTTGACGTTTAGGCGCAAACATAAAGTGGTCAATTAACCAGATTAAGCCTGAGCCTAGCGTTAACAACACTAAAAAAATCGAAAAGTAACCCGCCATGCATTAATTCCTTTATTTACTTCTAATTATTTACCAACTTTGAGGATAGCTAAGAATGCATCTTGCGGTACTTCAACGTTACCTAGTTGCTTCATTCGCTTTTTACCTTCTTTTTGCTTCTGAAGAAGCTTTTTCTTACGGCTCACGTCACCACCGTAACATTTTGCAATTACGTTTTTACGTAATTGTTTAACCGTTGTACGCGCTATAACATGCTGACCAATTGCCGCTTGAATTGCAATATCAAATTGTTGACGCGGAATTAGCTCTCTAAGCGCTTCAGCTAACTGACGACCACGCGATTGTGCAATATCACGGTGTACAATAATTGCTAATGCATCTACACGCTCACCATTAATAAGTACGTCAACACGTACCATGTCTGATGCTTGGAAATGCTTAAAGTTATAATCAAGCGAAGCAAAACCACGGCTTGTTGATTTTAACTTATCAAAGAAATCCATAACCACTTCAGCCATCGGTAATTCATACGTTACCGCAACTTGCTTGCCGTGATAGTTCATTTTAGTTTGTACACCACGCTTTTCAACACAAAGCGTAATAACGTTACCTAAAAACTCTTGCGGAACTAATATGTTAGCCTCAACAATTGGCTCACGGATTTCAAGAATGTTGTTTACCGGCGGAAGATCAGATGGATTATCAATCTGTTTAACGCCCTCTTTGGTTTCTACTTCGTAGATTACCGTAGGTGCCGTAGTAATAAGATCAATGTCGTATTCACGCTCAAGACGCTCTTGAATAATCTCCATGTGTAGCATACCTAAGAAGCCACAACGGAAACCAAAACCAAGTGCAGTTGAGTTTTCTGGTTCGAAGAATAACGATGCATCGTTCAAGCTAAGTTTATCTAGCGCATCACGGAATGATTCATAATCATCCGATGAAATTGGAAACATACCCGCGTAAACCTGTGGTTTAATGCGTTGGAAACCCGGTAGACGCTCTGGTGCAGAGTTGCGCTGTAACGTAATTGTATCGCCAACAGGTGCACCATGAATCTCTTTAATACCAGCAATAACAAAGCCTACTTCACCGGTTTTTAATAAACCTGTGTTAGTTTGTTTTGGTGTGAAAATACCCACTTTATCTGCGATATGAACTTGTTCGTTCGACATGATCTTAATTTTATCGCCCGCGCGTAATTCACCGTGTTTAATACGCACAAGTGACACAACGCCTTGGTATGGGTCAAACCATGAATCAATAATAAGCGCTTGTAATGGCTTATCTTTGTCGCCAACTGGTGGCGGAATATCTTTAACAATAACTTCGAGTACGTCTTCAATACCCACGCCTGTTTTTGCACTACAACGCACGGCTTCAAGCGCATCAATACCAATAATGTCTTCGATTTCTTCTGCAACACGAAGTGGGTCCGCTTGCGGTAAGTCGATTTTATTCAGTACTGGAATAACTTCTAAATCCATTTCAATCGCTGTGTAGCAGTTAGCAAGTGTTTGCGCTTCTACACCTTGACCAGCATCAACAACTAAAAGCGCACCTTCACAGGCAGCAAGCGAACGTGATACTTCGTAAGTGAAGTCAACGTGTCCTGGTGTGTCGATAAAGTTTAATTGGTAGGTCTCGCCATCTTTGGCTGTATAATTGAGTGTTACACTTTGCGCTTTGATGGTAATACCACGCTCACGCTCGATGTCCATTGAGTCTAACACCTGCTGCTGCATTTCACGGTCTGTTAAACCACCACAAACTTGGATAAGACGGTCAGAGAGAGTCGATTTACCATGGTCGATATGGGCGATGATCGAAAAATTACGGATATGCTTCATAAACTGGATTCTAAACTTCTATATAAAATGGACTAAGTGTATAAAGCGGCAATTTTACATTTAATTGGCTTTAATCACCATCTATTTGAGTGAAAGGAATAGTAATTGGGTGAATTTTTATTACTTTAATATCATGTTTTAGGCTCTTAACCCTTGATTTAGCTATCGCATAGCCAGTTAAGCCCCCTAATACAGCAGCTAAAATTTGCCACCCCTCAGCAAGCGAAAACACTGAAAAAGCAGCCAAAGCAAACCCTAAACTAAATAATAACGGCAACATGTACACGGCCATTGCGTGTTTTACAAGGTGGCTATCGTCTAATGCTAAGGTGACTTTTTGTCCGACTTTTAGCTCACTGTCGAAAGTGTATGGGAATGTTTTTTTGGCAGTACCAAATAACTTGGCAAAGATTTGCGAGCCACAACGGCCATTGCATCCTGCGCAGGCTTGTTTTTGCTCGGCTTCTAAATCGGCTGTCGTGCCTTTTACCGACACGACAGTGAGTGTTTGTTCTATCATTATTTAAAGAGGTCGCGCTACCGACTCTGCAATGGCTTTGGCTGTCATAGCGGGGATATTACCAACAACCGACACGTCAAAGCTACCACCATTGTGAACATACACGGTTGTCGCACCCGATGACAGCGCCCCACTGGGTCGTTTACCAGGCAGTGGTCTTTGTACGAACACAGAAACCTCAACAAAACCATCAGAGTACAAGTAGTAATCGGTTAGTTCGTTATTTAAATCTAACTTGTGACGGTCTGACTTTAATAATTTAAAGCCTGCTGGCAACCAGCCAATTTTCCAATTATTAACCGCACTGCCTGTGCTTTCGTTATCAATTTCACTGACCGGAAGCGGAGGAGGAAAATCACGATTTTGCATTTCTAACAGCATCTGTGCAGGTTGCTCTGTCACACTAATGTGGGTCAACTGTAATTGCTCAAGCATTTCACCTTTGTGGTTCACATACGCTGATTTCAATAACAGTGATGATTCTAAATCTAACCATATCCAATAATTGAATTTGTACTCATCTTTTGACTCAATACGCACAAGCTGCGCTGAGCGCCCTGCTATACGACCTTTTCCGCCTAGTACAAAATCGTACTGCGCACTTAAACGCTCTATATCTTTAAAAAGCACTTCAGGAATAGGCCCTGCAATTGAATCAGTTTGCACAGAATATGGCTCTGAATGGGGCTCAAAATAAGTCACTTGATCGTTTACGCGAGCCATTTCAAGCCCTGCGCCATTCAGTAAACTTAAATGTTCAAGCTCTACATTACCTTGCTTGGCATGCAGCCAGCGATAAGGTTCCATTGCTTGGCCTTTAACGACGACAAACGATGCGTCGAAATTGCGGGTATGAACGGCTTCAGCCATATCGAGTAATAATGCTTTGGCGGGGTTTTCGTCGCTGGCAAAAGCGGGAGCTATTAACACCAGCGACAAAATAAAAGTAAACACTTTCATTTAATTAGTTTTTTTCCTCATCTGCGTTAGCCGCAGTTTGTGACTTTTCAAGCGAATATGCAACACGTGCTTGGCGTTGGTGTTCAAGTACAAGCGCACCAATACGTTGCTGTTGTAATTCGCGTAAACCTTGTTGGGCATTTTCAAGTGCAGGTTGCTCAGATGAGTAACTGACAGGTGATGCCACACCGGTTAGTGGTGTTGTTTGTAATAAAGGAATTTCGCTCTGCGGTGATTCGCTGTTTTGCGGCAGTGTTTGTACACCAACAATCGCAAACATAGCCACACTTGCAGCAATCGCTACTTGGGCAAAGGGTCGACGCCAATTAAATGCAACAACATTGTCGGTGCCTGTTGCCGCCACGATTTCTTCGCTTTTTGGTGCCGTTGTTTTATTCGCGAAATCTGCGTACACAGGTTCATGTTCGAGTGCATCTGCCACTGCATCAGCAATGTCAAAATTGAAGGCGCTGTTATTTGCCTCAGCACGCATTACGTCACCGATCATTGCATAACGACCAAATGTTGTTACATCGTCGTTTGTAATCGCTTCATCAGTTAACTGCTGCTCGCCGTCAAGTAATGCGGATAACTGCTCATTATCCAACTTGTTAACGTCTGCTTTTGTCATACTAAGACTCACCTATTAATGGATTTAATTTATTGTCAATCGCTTCACGGGCACGGAAAATACGCGAACGTACCGTCCCCACGGGGCAATCCATAACCACGGCTATTTCTTCATAGCTCATACCTTCAATTTCACGAAGGGTAATCGCAGTTTTAAGATCTTCAGGCAAACTATCAATCGTATTAAAAATTACAGCACGTACTTCGTCACTTAATAACAGGTTTTCTGGCGATGCGTTTGAACGCATTGCGTCTGCACTGTCATAAAATTCTGCTTCTTCGGCATCAACATCGTTAGCTGGCGGCTTACGCCCCTGAGCAACTAAGTAATTTTTAGCACAATTTACGGCGATACGGTACAACCAAGTATAAAAGGCGCTATCACCTCTAAAGTTAGGCAAAGCACGATAAGCTTTAATAAAGGCTTCTTGTGCGACATCAGCAACATCACCTTGGTTTGAAACATAACGTGAGATCAAACCTGCAATTTTATTCTGATATTTTCTAACTAATAGGTTGAAGGCGTTTTTATCTCCTTGCTGGACCCTTTTTACTAGCGCTAAATCCAAATCCTGCTCGCTCATTCGAGCCGGTACTCCTCTGTTTGATTCTTGCTTGCTATTCATATACTCGCCATTGTTTACACAAACTATGACTGCACCATGAATATAAAAGTTCAGTTTAAAATAATTTTTTTATAAAATAGCACGCAAATAATGTGAGTTATACCAATCTTATTACTCGACAATCCTAGTAACTGCTGATAATTCAACGGTTATCTCTATTCAAAGTCAGTTTGATTCACAATGCTAAACAGTTAAAAATTCGCTGTTTAAGTGACGATAAACCTAATAATATTGGTATAACGTATTAAAATGACTAATAGTGTTACGGCAAATATGGTACATATACGTATATCATATACAATTTTTTTTGCTCATACTTTTAGCACTATTTCCAGAGCATTGTAACTGCAAAGACCACAGACATGAACCAAAATAAACATCACATTACTGATGTCGCTATTATCGGCAGCGGCGCCGCTGGCCTCTCGCTTGCTTTATCACTTGCTAATCACTGTAACGTAACCGTGCTTAGCAAAGGCGCATTAACTGAAGGCTCTACTTTATATGCACAAGGTGGTATTGCCGCGGTTTTTGATAAAAAAAATGACAGTATTGAGTCGCATGTTCAAGATACGCTCGATGCTGGCGGTGGTTTATGTGACCGCGACGCTGTGCACTACACTGCCAGTAATGCCAAAAAATGTTTAAAATGGTTAATTGAGCAAGGTGTGCCTTTTGATATGGAGTTTGATTCAAAAGGTAAAGAACGTTTTCATTTAACGCGCGAAGGTGGTCACAGTCATCGCCGCATTTTGCATGCTGCCGATGCGACAGGTCGCGCCGTTCAAACTACGCTTATCAGCCAAGTGCAAGCCCACCCAAATATCACTTTATTAGAAAACTACAATGCCATTGATTTAATTGGTGATAAAAGCTTAGGCCGAAAAGGTAAACACATCCACGGTCTGTATGTGTGGAATTGTGAAGACAAAAAAGTAGAAACAATTGCAGCCAAGTTTGTTGCGCTGGCGACAGGCGGTGCGAGTAAAGTGTATTTATATACCTCTAACCCCGATGTATCGAGTGGCGATGGTATTGCCATGGCATGGCGAGCGGGCTGCCGTGTTGCCAATATGGAATTTAACCAATTCCACCCTACGAGCCTGTACCACCCTGAGCTGCAAAACTTTTTAATTACCGAAGCAATGCGTGGTGAAGGTGCGTACTTAAAACGCCCCGATGGCACACGCTTTATGAAAGACTTTGATGAACGTGAAGAACTGGCTCCCCGCGATATTGTTGCCCGCGCGATTGATTTTGAAATGAAACGCTTAGGCGCTAATTGTGTTTATTTAGATATTAGCCACAAAGATAAAGATTTTATTATTGAGCATTTCCCGACAATTTACGCAAAATGCTTAAGTGTTGGTTTAGATATCACCAAAGAAGCTATTCCTGTCGTCCCTGCAGCCCATTATACTTGTGGGGGTGTCATGACTGACTTTAATGGACGTACTGATTTAGATAACTTGTATGCAGTTGGTGAAGTTGCTTACACAGGTCTGCATGGTGCAAACCGAATGGCGAGCAACTCATTGCTCGAATGCATTGTTTTTGCCCACGCAGCAGCACAGGATATTCTGAGTAAAATTGATGCAAGTCCTGCACTTGAAACACTACCGCTGTGGGATGAAAGCCGCGTTACGAACTCTGACGAAGAAATTGTTATCACGCATAACTGGCATGAACTACGGTTATTTATGTGGGATTACGTTGGCATCGTGCGTTCAACTAAACGTTTAGAACGTGCATTGCATCGTGTTGAATTACTGCAACAGGAAATTCACGACTACTACGCTAACTTTAGAGTTTCTAACAACTTATTAGAGCTACGTAACTTAGTACAAGTCGCTGAACTGATTATTCGCAGTGCGCTGGAACGTAAAGAAAGCCGAGGCTTGCATTACACCATTGATTATCCAGCGCAAAATGAAAACCCAACACCTACGGTACTTACACCGAAGTCGGTTGCTGCA
Organism: Pseudoalteromonas sp. MBR-15; assembly: GCF_053628915.1. Lineage (NCBI taxonomy): Bacteria > Pseudomonadati > Pseudomonadota > Gammaproteobacteria > Alteromonadales > Pseudoalteromonadaceae > Pseudoalteromonas > Pseudoalteromonas sp. MBR-15. The sequence continues at coordinate 100,779 of NZ_JBRJHH010000012.1, read as the reverse complement.
CTGCAATAATTGCCCGCTTTAAGCGTGAAAAGCTTACCTCATCAACACTGGCTGCCGTTATAATCAGCCAGTGTGATTTATAAAATCCCGCTAGTTTTATAACCACAAAATTCGAAAAGATCTTACTCTTGGGGCTTATCGCACCTTGCATTTGCACACGATTATTTAAAAAACGAAGCTGTGACTGTTCTAAAATAATAGCGCCATGTGTTGGCTGTAATTGCATTACTTTTTTATAGCTAATCACCCCAATAATAAAGCTTGAGACGAAAACAAGACATTGAGAAAAAAGTTGCTGATACGCAAAGCTAAGTATGATGGCTATAAAGCAAAAAAAGACCACAAAGGGTTTGTGGTCTGGTGTGTTTTGTTTAACGCTAAATCTATACACGAACTCGGTCTAAAATTAATGAGACCATGCTATTAAGCTCGGGATCTTTACACGTTTCGTGACCCATGAACCATGCAAACAAGTCTGGATCATCGCATTCTAGTAAGCGTTGAAATGTGGCATGTTGCTCTTTGCTTAACGAGTCAAACGCTTCTTCAACGAATGGCATAAATAAAACATCAAGTTCTAACATGCCACGACGGCATGCCCAACGAATACGTTCTTTACTGTGAATTTCAGTCATTTTAAACCTCGTACTTATTTGTCAGCAGTTTAACAAATTGCTATCGAATAAACAGCTATTTAAATTGCCACCCTAACTAAGTTATCATTAGCACTCATTTATATCGTAAAGAAGGTTTTTATGTCGACTGTTTACGCAAGTCCATTATCTCATACGCTTATCAGCCTAACAGGTAAAGATAAGTTGTCTTACCTTCACGGACAAATTACACAGGATATCAATAAGCTCACTAATGATACGTTCTTGTGGGCGGGCCACTGTAATGCCAAAGGTAAGCTTTGGGGCGTTTTTCGCTTGTTTACCTACCAAGACAGTTACTACCTTGTTGGTTCTAAAGCCGAAGTTGAGCAGTCTCTGGTTGAGTTAAAAAAATATGCGGTCTTTTCTGCTGTTGAAATAGAACCCTGTGAAAAGCCATTAATTGGTTTGATGGGTGATGACCTCTCACAGGTGCTAGAGGCACTTAATATTCAATTTAATGATGAGCAAACGGCTGTCGATTTTGCCGACGGTAAAGCCCTTAAGCTTGCAGAAAACCGCGTGTTACTCATGGTCAATAGTGACTTTAGTTTACCCGAAAACGTTATTGCACTCGATAACGATGCCCAATGGCAACAAGCAGCGATTGCCGCGGGTGAGCCTTCACTTAACAGTGAGGCCATTGGCGAATATGTGCCACAAATGGTTAACCTACACGCGATTGGCGGTATCAGCTTTAGAAAAGGCTGTTACACAGGCCAAGAAACCGTTGCCCGTATGAAGTATCTTGGCAAAAACAAGCGCGCCATGTATATCGTTGCGGGTGAAGCAGATGGTTTACTCGATGAGCTTGAACTCGAAACACAAATGGGTGAAAACTGGCGTCGCGCTGGCAAGCTTATCAGTCAAAGTTATAATCAAGAAACGCGCACTTTAATGGGACTCGTTGTGTTACCGAATGACAATGAAACAGGCCAATTATTACGTGCTAAACACCTCCCTCAGGTTGAGCTATCGATTCAAGCTCTGCCTTACTCTCTCGAAGATGAATAAATAGGAATGACTATGATCGCAGCAGAAAACAAAGTGGTAAAAATGCATTATTCAGTATTGGATAATAACAAAAACACCATCGACAACTCGTTTGATGGTGAACCACTGGTGTTTATCGTTGGCACAGGTTACTTGATCCCAGGCCTAGAAAACGCACTACTAGGTAAAGAAGCTGGCGATACTTTCAGTGTTACCGTTGAACCAGACCAAGGCTATGGCGAGCGTCACGACGACTTAATGCAAGCTGTGCCTAAGTCAATGTTTGAAGGGATGGACATTGAAGTGGGTATGCAGTTTCGTGCAACAACCGATGCAGGCGATCAATCAGTGATGATCATCGATATCCAAGATGAAGAAGTGATTGTTGATGGTAATCACCCATTATCAGGGATTACTTTACACTTTGATGTTGAAGTACTTGAAGTACGTGATGCAACAGAAGAAGAGTTAGCACATGGTCATGTGCACGGTGAAGGCGGTTGTGGTCACAGCCACTAAACCCGTAGTATAAAAAAAGCGCCTGAGGCGCTTTTTTTATACTAATTCGCTTAATTTAATCATCCACTTGCTCTGGTTCTGGTTTATGTTCCGGCTCTGGCTTAGATTCAGGTTCAGTTATGTGTGCCTGCAATGCCGCTAGCAAGCCTTCTTGGTCGTTGGTGCCTAAACGATAGTGAGTGCCATCTTTCATTGCTAATTCTACAGCTTTAAACCCTGATACACTGTAAACCCAGCCATCGTGGGTTATACGTAAACCAATTCCATGGCGAAATGAATTACTGACCGCTCTGACTGATTCAATGTCGTCAAAGCTCACCGTTTTACCAAATACACCCGGCCCAAATGCCCAGCTCACTGTTTTATCAGTTACTTTGATGGTTAAGCTATGAAATAAAAAAGCCACTAACACTAAAATGGCGCAAAACCCCATTAATGGCACATCTGCGCCGATTAAGTTCCACGCCAAGGCAAGAAAACCACCTATCCAGCCCAAAACAACAAAAATAAACACTGCGTATTGCTTATGTTGATACATAAAGAATTCTCTAATTAGAAGCTATAAACAAAGGTCGCACTTAGCTCTGAGTCATACTTAAGCTTGTCTTCCTCTGGTTTTGAGTTGTAGCGATACATATAGGTAAATTTAAGTGACACATCGCCCATAATCTTACTGATCAATGATGTTTCTGACTTTAATCGCGAGTTAAGACCTGACAAAGATTGCTCGTAACTCACATCTTGATTAAAGCGTGTGCGCTCAGAAACGGTACGCTCCCATTGCAACGCTAAACGGAGCAGATAACCGGTTTTTGTTTCGTCTTCTTCCGTTGCAATTTCTTGATCGGCAACTGAACGATAAAGGCCCGGTCCAACGTCTATATCGACTTTATTTTTACTGCCTTGATAAATACGATTGCCATACCCTGTTGCAACCGTACTCTTAAACTCAAGACCACTAAATTTATCTTCTTCGTAATCTCCGTAAATGAAAAAAGACTCATTTTTCACGTTCAGCTTATAGTTTCCTTGCCCCGAGACAAAAATACGATCTGCTGATACTTCTTCATCGCCGGTTTCTTCATTGCGATCGCGTTTGTAAAGCGTGTCTATTTTGAATTGATTACGCCACTTTTCAAAGTCTTGATAAAGGTTACCTTTGAACTTGAAACTCGTTGAATTGGTATTGCCTCTACTTACCATAAAACCGAACTCCATATCACCATACAGCATTTCGCCTTTATGGATTTTATGGATTTCTTCTTCTGACAACTGCCCGTATTCATGAAAATCTTCAAATGGATCAACAGCAATAGCCTGCCAACTGCTAAGCAGTAAGGCGGCTAAAAAAACACGTTTAATTGTACTAAGACAACAAAAAGTAGAGTCAAACATCGGCTGGAGAGTTATTCGCTATCTTTCCAGAGAATGTGGCAAAACGGTGCATCTTTATCTCGGCTAATTAAAATCTTGGCAAATAAAATATCTTGGTTATCAAACTCAAGCCCTACTAAGACTTGTACAAACAGCTCAGGTTCAATTTCTAATGCAACAAAATCTTGCCATTGATCGTCAGGCTCACTTTCTTCGATAAAACCTAACTCTTCTCTGTGCTCGTTAAAATCATTAATATCTTGTTCGCTTAAGTTATCGGGTGCTAACTCTAAAAAGATATCATACGCCTGATGCGTTACTTCTTCTTCACTATATAAGCGTGGAACAGCCATTCCTTAAACCCTCTGCACATGCAAACTGCGTTATTTTAGGTATGATAACAAACCTCTTTTCTGTTTTGCCAAAAAAAAAGCCAGGTTACCCTGACTTTTTTATCGTTCTTGTCTCTTTTTTTAGTTTTCGACCCTTTGGCCTTTCACTTTTTCACGCATAGCTTGCACTAACGTATAAAATAGCGGAACAAGCAACGTGCCAAAAATAGTGGCCGCTAGCATACCAAAGAGCACAGTCACACCTAATGATATTCGGCTGCCTGCCCCAGCCCCACTCGCAAACACAAGCGGTAATACGCCAAGCACGAATGACAAGGCCGTCATTAATACCGCTCTAAAACGCAATTTTGCTGCGTTGAGTGCTGCTTCAACGATGCCTTTTCCGGCGGCACGCTCTTCCATCGCAAATTCAACAATTAATATGGCCGTTTTCGTCGACAGACCTATCAGCAACACTAAACCAACTTGCGCATAAATATTGTTTTCCATCCCAATCACGTACAGTGCAAGCATGGCACCAAACAAAGCTAAAGGAACAGCTGCAATAACTGAAAATGGAATAGTCCAGCTTTCGTACTGCGCAACTAAGAACAAGTAAACAAATACGACCGCTAAACCAAATAAAATTGGCGCGACGTTGCCCGCTTCAATTTCTTGCTTAGATTGCCCTGCCCACTCATACACGTACCCAGAGGGTAGCTTAGCGGCCAATTCTTGCATAACAGCAATCGCATCCCCACTTGAATACCCTTGCGCTGGCTGGCCACTGATACTGGCACTTCGATACAAATTAAAGTGCGTTAAACTTGTCGGGCCTAGAATCGGTTCAAGTTTGGCCAGTGTTGTTAAAGGAACCATTACCCCTTCGTCGTTACGCACGTAATAGTACTGTAAGTCTGCGGGGTTTTGACGATACTGACTTTCGGCTTGCATTATGACCCGATACGTTCGGCTAAATTGATTAAAGTCATTAACGTACAAAGAACCTAGCTGTGCTTGCAGCGTTAAGAAGATATCACTCAACGCCACACCTTGTGCTTTGGCTTTATTACGGTCAATTTCTAAAAAGTACTGCGGGACATTTGCTCTGAATGTACTGTACACATTTGACAGTTCAGGCCGTTGATTAGCCTCGTATACTAAGCCGTTAAGCACCTGAGAAAGCGCAGCGGGTTCACGCCCTTCACTGTCTTGCAGTCTAAATTCAAAACCGGCACTGGTGCCAAGCCCCGGTATTGATGGCGGGTTAAATGCCATTATCTGTGCGTCTGGCATCGCCCAAAACTGCCCCATCAAACGACCTAACACCGCTCGCAGACCTAAATTAGCGTCTGTACGCTCTTCCCAATCTTTTAGTACCACAATACCCAAGGCATTATTTGAACCTGCACCGCCTAATAATGAAAAACCTGAAACGGCGATAAAATCAGTTGCTGCGGGTTCATTTTTAATAATATCACCCAATTTATGCATGACTTCTTTGGTGCGGTTACTTGCCGCAGCATCTGGCAGTTGCACATCAACAAATAGAAAACCTTGGTCTTCGGCTGGCACGAATCCGGTGGGGACTGCTTTAACTAACCATCCCGCGGCCGCAAAAATGATAACCGCAAACAGCGCCATTCGTGCGCTACGCTTTAGAATAAAGTTAACGACTTTACTGTAGCCACTGGTCGAGCGCGTAATAATATTTTCAAATGGGGCTAGCCACTTAATCGGTTTCATCGCTTTTTCATTCAGTAATAGCGTACAAAGCGCCGGACTCAAGGTTAATGCATTCACCGAGGAAATTAGCACTGCAAATGAAATAGTCACCGAGAACTGTTTATATAACTCTCCGGTGATGCCAGGCATAAATCCAACCGGTACAAACACCGCTAGCAACACCAGTGTGGTTGCAACAATAGGCCCAGACACTTGTTCCATTGCTTTAGTAACGGCTTCTTTTATTGGTAGTTTCTCTTCTTTTAAAATACGCTCAACATTTTCTATAACGATAATCGCGTCATCCACCACAATACCGATTGCCAGTACTAAACCAAATAAGGTGATTAAATTGATGGAGTAATCCATCATCATCATAAAAGCAAACGTCCCCACCAAAGACACCGGAATAGCAACAGTGGGAATCAGGGTTGCGCGCCAATTTTGTAAAAACAAAAATACCACTAAAATAACCAAACCAACCGCTTGTAAAAGGGTTACCACGACTTCTTCAATAGAACGGTTAATGAATTCGGTTGTATCGTAAGGAATAGAATACTCGATGCCATCGGGTAACTGCTTTGCCAGCTCAGCCATACGGGCTTTAACATCCTCTGCAACCTGCGTGGCATTGGCTTCTGTTAACTGATAAATAACGATAAATGCTGTATCTTGCTGATTCAATTTAGCGGAGGTGCTGTAGCTTGCCGCCCCCATTTCGATACGGGCAATATCATGTAAACGAACAAAGTTACCGTCTTTACTCGAACGAATAATGGTTTGGCCAAATTCCTCTGGGGTTTTTAAGCGCCCTTTTGCTTGAATCGAATATTCAAATTGCTGACTGGGCCCCGAAGGAGCCGCGCCTAACTTACCTGCTGCAACAATGGTATTTTGCTCTTGCAATGCGCTTCTAACATCGGCCACCGTTAAGCCTAATGATGCCATTCGATCTGGGCGAAGCCATAAACGCATCGAATAGGTTTGCTCACCCATCACCTCCGCAGAGGCAACCCCATTTATACGACCAAGCGGCTCTGTTAAATAGTTTGTTGCATAGTTACTTAGAAAAATAGCGTCGATATTATCTTTACTCGAGTAAAGGTTAATCCCTAACAACATAGAGCTCGACTTTTTCTTAACCGACACTCCTTGGCGCTTTACTTCCTCAGGTAATCCCGCTTCAGCGAGCGCAACACGGTTTTGCACGTTCACTTGTGCTATGTCTGTGTCGGTACCAACCTTAAAATAAACAGTAATATTTGCCGTGCCGTTATTTGTCGAAGTCGATTCTATGTACATCATGTCTTCAACCCCATTGACTTGCTCTTCAATGGGCCTGATCACCGACTCTTCCACTATTTGAGCACTGGCTCCGGGGTAACTTGTCGAAATTTGTACTTGCGGTGGCGTGATCTGCGGGTACATATTCACCGGCAATAATGTCATTGAGATTAAACCCGCAATCGTAATGACTATCGATATTACCAGCGCAAATTTAGGGCGAGATATAAACGTTTTACTAATCATCTCTGCCCCCTAAGAGTTGGCTTTGCTAGTAATAGTGCCCGTTGTTGCATCAACATTTTTTTCAACGGCTTTGACTTCTGCACCTTGGCGGACTTTTTGTAAGCCTTCAATAATCACCTTTTCGCCTGCTTCAAGGCCTGATTCAACCACCCACATCGCGTTAATACGGCGACCAAGTTTCACAACGCGCATCGATACTGTGTTTTCATCATTAACAACAAGTACAAACTTACCTTGTTGATTTTCTTGTACTGCAACTTGTGGAATCAAGGCTAATTCTTTTTTGTTGGTGCTCTCGACTATTAATGTAACAAACAAGCCAGGCATAACCATGCCGTCGGGGTTGTCGAACGAAGCCCTTAATTCAACGGTCCCCGTGTTTCGATTTATTTTAGTATCCGCAAAATCAAGGACTCCCTTGCCTGGAAAAACGGAGTTATTTGGTAATCGTAAACTTAAATCAATAGGTACATCACGTGGGTCGCGATCTGGGGTTTGATGTTGCTGTCGGTAGCTTATGTAGTCAGCCTCTTCAACTTGAAAGCTCACATAAATGGGGTCTACATCAGTCAGCTCTGCCAGTTCATTCGATGAGGGCCCAATAATGTTGCCCACATCGTAGTTCACTTTACCTATACGACCCGCGAATGGGGCTCGAATTTCAGTGTAGCTTAAATTCAACTTTGCCTTTTCAAGCTCAGCTTCGGCCGCTTTCACCGCGGCTGTCGCTTGTTCAAAGTTAGTTAATAACTTGTCTAAATCGGACTGCGAAATAAACCCTTGAGAGGCAACATCTCGACCCCGTTTTAAGTCTCTTTGGGCAGCACTTGCAGCAGCCTTTTTACTTTTAAGATCGGCTTCAACCTCGGCCACCGTGGAGCGGTATTCAGACGGGTCTATACGCAATAATAACTGATCTTTTTCAACCGCAGATCCTTCGTCAAAGTGACGCTCAATGAGCTCCCCCTCAACACGGGCTCTAATTTTAACTTCTTGAAACGCTTCAGTGCGGGCGACAAACTCTCGATAATCTCCGACTTCTTGGGTAACAACATTAAAAACAGATACCGCCGGTGGCGGCGTAGCCTGTTTCGTTGATTTATCATCGGAACAGCCTACTAAAGCCGAGCTAAAAGCCACGGTAAATAAGGCGGTTGTTATAAAAGATGATGGTTGATTCTTTATGCGAGCTGTTTTGCGCATCAGCATATGTATACTCCTTGTAGCGCGACTTAACGCTAAGTCTAGTCGTGTCGTGGTATTTTGCGAAAGTTTGAGCCAGTATCTTACCGATAGCAAAATTGAGCTAGTTGAAAACCTGCTTCTTTGTTTTAAAAATATACATCAATTTGTAATCAAGCATATGACAGAGTTACCGTTTTTTGAAAAAATTAACGTTTCTTTGCGACACATCAGCATTTCTTTACATACTTGTCATTAGCTCGTAAGCTCTAACACACAGGTCAGAGGAGTTGCCATGATAAAGCTAGAAATAAAACAACACGTCGCTTGGGTTTACCTTGCTCGTCCAGAAAAGCAAAATGCGCTTAGTTTTGATATGTTTGTCGAGCTGTCACGCGTCATCAAAAAAATTAAACGTGACCCTCGCTTACGCGCTGTGGTGATTAGTGGTGAAGGTGAACATTTTTGCTCTGGGCTCGATGTCGCAGCCGTTATGAAAAAGCCCAGTAACATCATGAAGCTGCTTTTTAAGTGGCTGCCGGGCAATCAGAACCTTGCGCAAAAAGTGGTCTTAGGCTGGCAAGATTTAAGTATTCCTGTAATCGCAAAAATTTCGGGGCATTGCTTTGGCGGAGGGATGCAAATAGCACTCGGTGCCGATTACCGAATTGTAGATAAACACGCCAAACTGGCCATTATGGAAGCACGCTGGGGGTTATGCCCCGATATGGGAGCAAATGTGGTGCTTGCAGGATTAATGAAACGTGACCAAGCACTCTGGTTGGCAAGTCATGCCGGTCCCGTATCTGCTGAAGACGCTAAAGACTATGGGCTTGTTACCCAGCTTACAGATGATGTTGATAAACACACCGCGGCAATGCTCGAAACACTCATGGCGCGTTCACCAGATACATTGGCAGCAATTAAGCGGCTTACTCAACAGAGCTATCGCTCGCAGCAACGTAAAATCTTAGCAAAAGAAACCTGGAGCCAAATTCGCTTATTAATGAACCCAAATACCAAAAAAGCCATTGCTAAAGCAAAAGGAGCAGATGATATTGAGTTTAACAACGCCAAGTCATGGTAAGCTAAAGTCGCATAGTACTACTGACAAGGGTATGATGTAGTTGAACTTTCACAAGCCATTTTCCATCTATCATGAAATACCTGTTCAGTAGTGCCATTATTCTTGCGTGCTTAGCGGTCGCTAAGTATTTAAGCCTGTTACTTAACAGCTCTTTTCCTGCGCCATTGCTCGCTATGGTCATGTTACTTTTACTGCTATTAACGGGGGTTGTTAAAGAGCATCAGCTAAAACCGACAGCCAGCCCTCTGTTAAATTACATGCCATTATTTTTTATTCCAGCGGGCGTTGGCATCGTTGAGCACCTTGGTTTAATTGGTCAACATTGGTCGCTTCTGCTCACTGTATTTATTATTGTGCCTTTGAGCAGCGTATTGCTCATTGGTGGCGTTATCGCCTATTTTAAGGGGCGTGAAAATGACGACTAATTTATGGTGGTTAAGCGTTCCAGTCATTATTTGCCTTTTTTTGTTACTAAGAGTCCTCAACAACAAAACAACTCACGGTGTTTCTAAAGCACTTAGCAACCCTGTTTGCTGGGCTATTTTGATTATTGCTGCGTTACTTGTAACACTCGACTTACCTTATGCGCCGTTTGCTGAGCACAGCAAAATACTCAGCTGGTTATTAGAACCGGCGATAGTCGCCCTCGCTTTGCCGCTGTATCAGCAGTTTGTGCACGTAAGAAGAAACCTATTACTCATTGTGATTAGCTGTAGCTTAGGGGTGATTAACGCCACTGTTGTTGCCTCACTCATTTGCTATTTTTTTGCTGCCCCCGCTGAGCTTAGTGCATCGCTTGCCAGCCTTTCTGTTACAACGCCCATCACGTTAATCGTCACGGATGCACTGGGCGGTATTCCTTCTCTTGCTGCTGCAATGGTTATTTTTATTGGTGTACTGGGTGGGATTTTTGGCAATTTAATTTTTTCGCTATTAAACATCCGTAATGCACAAGCTAAAGGTGTTGCCATCGGCACCGCGTGTCATGCTATTGGCACCGCCTCACTTATTACTGAAGAGGCAAAAGCCGGCGCATTTGCATCGGTCGCAATGGCACTGAGTGCGCTTTTAAGCGCTATAATAGTGCCCTTACTCTATCCTGTTTTACAACATGCTCTGGTATAGTCAGGGCAAGCAGTAACCTTGTTAGGAAAACACATGATCGATTCTGAATTACAACAAGTTGAAAAATACTACCACTTGATTACCGAATACCTCGTTACCTACAGCATGCAAATTTTTGGTGCCATCTTAATCCTGTTCTTTGGTTTATGGGTCGCACAAAAAGTATCAAAAATGATTGCTGGATTAATGCAACGGCACAACATTGACATAACCTTAACTAACTTTGTCAGTAACGTTGTTAAAGTACTGCTTATTATTATGTTTTTGGTTATCGCACTGGGTAAAATAGGCATCAGTGTTACGCCATTTGTTGCAGCAATCGGTGCTGCATCGTTAGGGGCTGGTTTAGCACTGCAAGGTATGCTGTCAAATTATGGGGCTGGTCTTGCAATCATTGCCACGCGCCCTTTTGTTGTTGGCGACACGATTGAAGTAAAGGGCGTTAGCGGACAAGTTAAAACTATTGAACTTGGGTATACTATTTTGATTAACGAAGAAAAAGTCGAAATCACTATCCCAAACAAACACATTGTTGGTGAAATTTTACATAATTCGTTTAGTTATTCACTGGTAAAAGGTGAAATTGATATTGCCTACGATGCCAACGCAGACTTAGCAATTGAACTCATCGAAACAGTATTAAAAGAGCACGAATTAGTTGCCGACGAGCCTCATTCACAAGTGGGTATCGAGCGCTTTGCAGACAGCGGCGTGACATTAAGTTATCGTTATTGGGTGCCGACTACCAAAATTATTGAAACCAAGCTCTCGGTTAACCGCAAAGTATTCAGCGCTATTCAGGGTGCAGATATCGACATTCCCTTCCCACAGCGGATCGTTACACTTAATCATACACATGAGAAAGGTGCTGAATAGCACCTTTTTTACCCCGCAACGACAGAGATTGTGTTTCATTAAAGCTTTGTAGTACAATTTGAATGATAACAATTACTATCATCAATTAAATGTCGGGCTATTTTTCATGAGTAAACGTCTTTGGTTCCAGCTACACGGTTGGTTTTCGCTGCCTATCTGGGTGTTATTCTGCTTTATCTGTGTTACGGGCACAATTTCAGTAATAAGCCATGAACTGACGTGGTTAACCAACAGCGAAGCACGCGCAACTAACCCTAATAATTTACCGGCGATGCCTGTTGATCAGGTTATTGAAAGCGTAGAAAGTGCTTACCCAAGTGCCGATGTTATGAGTGTACTTACTTATGAGCCTTACCTTGTAAACGCAGTCATTTTTACCGACACAGACAAACCTTATGCTGTTGCTTACGTCAATCAATACACTGGCGAAGTGCAAGCTGTAAACAGCACCATTTCGTTTATTGAGTTTATGCGTACCCTGCATGGTTGGTTATTTTTCCCTTGGCAAGAAGGCTACAGCATTGGTTATTACTTAGTGAGTGCAATGGCATTTGTTATTCTGGGTGCTCTAATCACTGGCTTAGTTATTTATAAAAATTTCTGGCGTGCATTCACGCAACCAAAATTGCGCTTTAATCAAGGCCGTAAAACCTTCCTCAAGGACTTACATACACTCAGCGGAGTATGGTCAATTTGGTTTATGGCAATCATGGCGTTGACTGGCTTATGGTATTTTGTACAAGCCTTTATGTGGCACAACGAAATTGATATTGAAGAGCACGCCCCGTTAGTCGCGGTGTCGACACTGCCCGCCACAAAACAAACACCACCAACTGATTTAAAAGCCGCATTAGCAGCCACAAAAGCAAAGTATCCCGACTTTAAACCGAGCTATGTGATGCTACCAGAGCATAATCGCGGTATGTTCAACATTATGGGCAGTGGTGATACGATTTTTTATGATAACTATGCGTACTCAACCTCTGTTAATCCATGGACCGGTGAGATTGCAGCCAGCAAAAGTCCAGAAACAATGACAGGATTACAAACTCTATCGCACATTACCGACCCCCTTCATTACGGTAATATTGGTGGCCTTTGGACCAAAGTTATCTGGTTTATCTTTGGCTTAATTTTAAGTGGTATGTCGGTCACAGGGTTTATGATGTACACCTCTAAATTGGTAAAAAATAAACCTGAAAAAGCACGCCAAGCTGCGCCCGTTAATAACATTCAGGAGGCAAACTAATGGCACGTTTAAACGCAACGTGGTGGCAACGTAAAAAGTACCTGTTACATGCAATTGTGCTCGCCTTACCGGTGTGGTTTATTTACCAATCGCTCAACCCACAATTCCCTGCTCTTTGGCAAGAACAACAAGCAGGTGAGTTTAAAATTGCGCCAATGCCACTTAATGAAGATGCCCCCTATTCGCATCATAACGAATATGTAAAAGATTTCTTTATCGCCTTTAATCAAGGTGATATTAGCAATATACGTCAAGCCTATTTAAATATAGGTGAAGCGCCGCTGCCACTCACTGAATTTGCAAAAGATGAAGAAGGCCTTATGCATGGAACGGCACATGGTCAACACGCACATGCAATAGCCCCGAAAGCTATTTCGGCCGATGACAAATTGTGGGTCACAATTCAGACATGGCAGGGTCAATTACACACCCTACAATGGGACATTCCTAATCAGTTTATTAGTCAATAATTTTTAAAGCCACTCACTGAGTGGCTTTTTTATAACTTCCCTCTCTAACCGCCACCAAGTAAATTATTTGTTAATTTATTTCACCAAAACCTTTACAAAAATAATAATATAATAAAGTATTATAAATAGTTTGATTTCTTCAAACTAATCCAAGGATCAGAACACACCAAGGAAAGCTCAAAAACAATGATTTGGAGACACAATGATACTTTCTAAAAATACAGTCGGCGTTATCGGATTAGCCGTCAGTTTGCTGTTACCGAGTGCCTATGCCATTGATAACGGCGTTTATACGATTAAATCGAAATACAGTGAAAAACTTGTCGAAGTTGCTAACGCCCAAACCAATGATGGCGCAAACGTGAGTCAATGGGGGAATACGAACCACGATACACAGCGCTGGCTAATTACCAACATTGGCGGCAGTAATTATTCGGTCATTAACTTGAACAGTGGTAAAGCTCTCGAAGTATTTGATTTCTCGACTGACGATGGAGGCAACGTTGTACAATATGAGTATGCAAACATTGCCAGTCAGCACTGGCAAATCAATGAAGAAGGCAGTGGCTATTATAGCTTTATCAATGATCACAGCGGTAAAGCACTCGACTTATATGAATTTAATGGTAATGATGGCGCGAATATTAGTCAGTGGAGTTACAACGGCAGTGATGCTCAGCAATGGCAACTTACTAAACTCGCCAATGTAGAATCCACTCCTTTTGACCCATCGACCACCAATGGTGCAGCCAATCACTGGCCATTAACAGGCAGTTTAGTGACCCATGATCCGACGATTGGTTACGAAAATGGCACATGGTGGATTTTTCAAACAGGTCCCGGTATTTACGGCAAATACTCAAGTGATGGCGTAGATTGGAATGATGCTTTACCTGTTTTTCCAAACGGACTTGCTTGGTGGGGCAACTATGTACCTGATCATGATGGAATAGATGTGTGGGCGCCTGAATTAAAACGATACAATAATCGCAGCTGGTTATACTACGCTATTTCGACATTTGGTTCACGAGTCAGTGCCATCGGTTTAGCATCAGCCAGTAGCGTGGCCGCAGGCAATTGGCGTGATGATGGCTTAGTGATCAACACCACAAATAGCAATAATTACAACGCGATTGATCCCGATTTAATCGTGGCTAAAGATGGTGCGCCTTGGCTTACATTTGGCTCATGGAATTCAGGGATCAAGCTTACGCGCATTAACCCAATGACCATGAAACCCTTTGGCGAAATTTACTCATTAGCGAGTCGCTCTGGTGGTATAGAAGCCCCTACTATTATCTATCGCCAAGGTTACTACTACTTATTCGTTTCTATGGGTAAGTGTTGTGAAGGCACTAACAGTACCTATCGAATTGCATACGGCCGTTCAACTGATATCCGTGGCCCTTACCTTGATAAAAATGGTAACAACATGCTATCAGGGGGCGGTAGTATCCTTGATGCAGGTAACAGCCAGTGGGTCGGTCCAGGTGGACAAGATATCCTTAATACCGATGTGATTGTGCGCCATGCATATGATGCGGGTGACAATGGCAGACCAAAGCTGCTTATTAGCACACTTAATTGGGATGCGAATGGGTGGCCTAAATACTAGTTTTCTTTCATGAAGCGCGTGCAAACGCGCTTTTTAGAACCTTTCAAAAATACTGCGAATAAAGTCAGAGTTTAAAATTTGTGTGACAACGCCACTGCCCCACACATATGCTCGCTGTAGCGGGTATCCTTTAAAAATCCAGCGTTTACGAACATGATTAAAGTCATGCAAATACGCCGCTTTTGCTTGCGGTAATGAGTCGTTTGCTAGTTTTTGCCATGCTTTATAAACCCCACTCATATCAGCCCCTCGCATAAAGCGCTGCAACCAACGCGGAAAACGAGCAAACCGAATTGCTGACTGAAAATCAATGATATAGGGCTTACCATCTTGTGAACAAATCACATTACCCAGATTACGCAGGTCTAAGTGCACCACACCGTGGCGATGCATTTTTGCGACTAAACGCTCAAACTCTTTAAAAAAGTCGCGCGGTAATTGCTGCTGTTGCAATGCAAGCTCCCTTAGTGGTGTACCTTCAATAAAATCATAGGCAATGGCAATAGGCGATAAACGACAAAAGTGGTCTACCACACCGTCAACACCTTTAAGCCGTGACAATCCCTTGTACTCTTGATTTATAAACAGTGGAGCAATGGTTTTTCTAACCCACCACGGGCTATGCTGAAAATCTTTAATGATTAAATCGTGTTGTGCGTCTTTATAACGATACACAATTGCATTGGCAAAGCGCCCTGTGTGCAATACAGACAAGCCTTCACGACTAAATTGATGTGATGGAAACTGAGCTTGAAGCTGAGCGAGTAACGATGATTCAAACATAACAACCCAGTATTTATTAAATTAAATGCCTAGGCAACTATATTATCAAAACGACACGGCAGCGACAATGTACCGCTTAGAGAAATTTATGCTTTTAAATTATGAATCGCTCTAAAGAGTAAGCTGGCAAGTTGGTTTTTCTCATCCTCAGAAAAGCCCGCTAATGCCTCACGGTAAATATCATTAACGGTGGGCAGTATCTCAGGATAAAGCTGTTTGCCCTTTTCTGTAAGGCATAAAATGGTTGAACGGCGATCTTCTATTGACTGCTGTTTAGCCACTAACCCTTTATCTTCTAAACGGCTTAATAGGCGACTCATGGCACCACGGTCATACACCATGTGCTCGCACAGTTCAGCCAACGTTGTTACTTTTCCTCGAGCAAGCAATACCACCACAATGTATTGTGCCGAAGTCAGTTCTTTACTTTTTAGAGCACAGTCTAGGTGAGTCACTAAATTAGAGCGCAAATACGACACCAATCGCCCGAGATCTTGAATGGGATCTAAGTCTTCAATACGGCATTGCCCAATAGATACAGGTTCTTTCATAGTTCCTCACCGCAGTTAATCGTCATTCATAGACCGTTAACCACTAAAATAATTCAATCTGAGTTCATTGCTTCAACGCCTATGATTAGTGTAGCGTAGGTAAGCGTACAAATTTCAGAGGGCGTTATGCTAAGTAAACAACATATTATCAAGTATTTAAGCCTCATAGTACTGTTACTACTGTGTTGGTTAGAACAGTTTCAACAGTATATTATGAGCTTTATTGACAGCGCCCTGCTGCAATCGACTCTTGTGTATGCGTCTTCACGTACCGTCAATGCGGCAATTTCTTTATTACAATCCGCCGAAGTCGGTATTGGTATAGCCAGTATTCAACCAGCTCAGCTACTTGACCCCGTCAACGATTTAGCGGAGTACATGTCGGATGCGATGCGTCTTGCCATTGGCTCACTATTTTTACAGCGAATTTTATACACGATTTCATCCGGCGTCATATTTAGCAGTGTTTTTACAGTATCAGTAATTGCATACCTTATTTGTGAGTGGCGTGATTTTTACCCAACGCTTCGCCATAAATTAATGGCGAGCCTGATCCTTATTCGCTTTTTAGTTCCTGCGGTGGTGCTAACGACGGGGTTGGTAAGCCAAGTATTTTTAGACGAGCAAATAAACCAACAAAGTGAACAAGTCAGCGAAAAAGTGGCTACCGTAAATAATAATGCCAGCACAACGTCGGCACTGTCAGCAAAGCTAAAAGCCGAAGTCGACAGTCAAAAACAGACCCTTTTCGACAAGCTATCGTTACTTAATGATCAACAAATTAAAAACCACCAGCAAGCGACCGAGCTCAAACTACAAATGGCTGAACTCGACAAAAAAATAGAAGCGATTCAAGCCACTCGCAGTTTATCTGAGGTAATCACTTTTAAAGAACTAGCCAAAGCAAAACCATTACTCGATCAAAAGCAGCAACTCACCAGCAAGTTTAATGCTGTGCTTGAACAACAAATGGCGCTTAATCAAGAAAAAGACGCCTTAAACGAGCAACTTGACACCCTGAATGCGTCGCTTAACCACGATTCATCATCACAAGTGAGTAAAATTATCGACACCGTCACCTCGGGCATTAGTAATATGGTGGCCACCGTTGAAGACTTGTTTATCGACTTTTTAAATATTTTGTCGTTGCTTATTTTAAAGCTGCTATTAATGCCTTTAATATTCTTATACTTGTTCAATAAAGCATTCAACGCTATTTGGCAGCGCCGTTTTATCGATGTCATAAAGCAAACAAAAGAACAGGCTGTTAATCACTGATAATTAGTCTAAAGTTATAAACTGAATTCATTTTTAAAGGATATAAGTATGACTGAGCAACGCCACAACCACATTCCTCAAGAAGCCTTCGATTGGTACGACGAATATGCCCATGGCTTGATAGACCGTCGTACTTTTATGAAAAAACTCGGTGGTCTTGTGGCTCTTGGTTATTCGATGGCAGTATTAAGTAGTGCTCTACTGCCTAATTACGCCTTAGCAGAGCAAGTATCCTTTAACGACCCAGACATAAAAGCCAGCTATAAAACCTTCGACTCCTTTAAAGGGCATGGCGAGGGTAAAGGCTATTTAGTCGAACCGACAAATTTAACCTCTAAGCGCCCTATTGTACTCGTTATTCACGAAAATCGTGGGCTTAATCCTTATATTAAAGATGTCGCTCGCCGCCTTGCCAAAGCAGGATTTATTGCGTTTGCCCCAGATGCGTTGCACCCGTTAGGTGGCTACCCTGGTAACGATGATGAAGGCCGCGCAATGCAGCGTTCAATGGATAAAGAAAAAATTCAGCAAGACTTTGTCGCCGCAGCAGAGTACTTAAAACAACACCCAAACAGCAATGGCAAACTTGGCGCTGTGGGCTTTTGCTTTGGGGGTTATATGGTGAATTACTTAGCCGCCGTCGACAGCACGTTAATTAATGCAGGCGTGCCTTACTATGGTACTCCCGCGGTTAAAGAGCTTAGAAAAAACATCAAAGCACCGTTATTGGTACATTTAGCTGAATTCGATACACGTGTGAATGAGACTTGGCCAGATTATGAGGCTGATTTAAAAGCTCACCAAGTCCCCTACACGATGCATATGTACGAGAAAGCAAACCATGGTTTTCATAACGATTCAACATCACGCTATGATGAAAAGCAGGCAGAGCTTTCTTGGCAACGCACACTCGCATTTTTTAACGAGCAATTGATTTAAACGGAGCAATTACATACACTCTCGAAAAAATTTAAAGGCTAATAAGTACATGGAATCAGAGGTTCGTTATCGCTTTGACTCTCAACAAACCGCTAACCGCTTTTTAAATAAACTCAGACACTGGTCTGTGGCTAATGTTAAAGCCAGCCTATGCCAAGGCGGTTTTGGCGTGAAGATTCGCTATGAAGCGGATAACTCAGGGTTTGATTATACCTTAGCCGAGCTTGATGACTTGGCCATGCAACACGAAGGCATAGAGTTTTAATTATCAGCATTAAAAACGGCTAACCTAGGTTAGCCGTTTTGATAAATAGAGGGGGTTCTTTTTACAGATCAAAACTGCGCGAAATAGACGCGACGATACGCTCATCGGCAGTATCCCAGTCTAGACTGGTGTTTTCACCTGCAAGCTCAAAGTCAAAACCTGCAAAACTAGTTTGGTACGCCAAACGATAATGGTTATAAGATTTATCGTTGCCATCCCACGCAAATTTATTACCATCTAACGAGTTAGAAATATCAAAGCTTGCACGTATCGCATGATTCGGCGCAATTTCAACCGTGTGGGCAATCATAGAAATCACATGGCCTGCATCGGTACCAAAATAATCCCATGCATACCAAAAGTTCAACTCTGTGAAACCTAAGCTGTTGGTATAACCAAATTTAGCGTAGGTTTCAAAGTAGTTACCATCGCTAGAATAATCTTCACCGTGGTACGAGTAATATGCAATACCATAATCAACACTGAGGGCCTCATTGAGCTCAACAAAATGACCTAAGTAAGCATCCCATTCAATGTCAGTGCCTTCACCAAAATCAACATTTGAGGCCCACGTACCGACATACATGCCTGAATCTGCAAAGGCATAATCTAGGCTGCCCTGAATGGCAGGGTCGTTCATCGTTTGACTAACACCGTTAAAGGTATAGTCAGATGCAAGTGTAACGGTGGTAGATAAGTCAGCCATCGCTGATGTCGAAAGTAGTGCCAATGGCAACGCTGTTGCTAATACTGTTTGTCTTGTTGTCATGTTGGTTTCCCTTAGCTAACTGTTTCTATTTTTGTAAAATCTAATTTGTTGTCTTTTGGCGAGCCTTCGATGTTTTTCACGGTTTTATATTTGCTGTAGCCAATAAACACGGCGCAGCCGAAAAATAACGCGATAACTAACGCACCAACCCATTGGATCTGTAAAAAGTCGAACTTAAACAGCAGAGTCAGTAATGAAAGCGCAACCACATTTAAGGCAATATAATTAAGTTTGCCTAAACGCTTCACCGTTAAGTTTAGATTATCTGTGTATAAACGGATCAAAGAATCGAGTGAGTTAATCACAAACACCACACCAACAAATACCATCGCTATGTTTTTAAGGCCCGCAGTGGCAATACCCGCTTCGTGGTACTGGTATAAAACACTAAACCAAATAGCAATAGGAATAGACGGAAAAATTAACATGGCTGCCAGCACGTGATAAGTTTTTAACCCGCCCACAAAACGCGACGTAAATTGACCAATCATTATGCTCCACGCAAACCACCAAAATAGATAAAAAGCATGGTAATCGTTCAGAGGTAATACAAACTCATCGATGTTGCCAAAATAGCCACCTATGAGGGTTAAGTTATCGACAAACGCAGATGTTTGCGCTTCTGAGCCAACAAATGCACCGACCCACATAAACGCAATTAATGCGATAAATAACCACGTTGTAGAAATACTTAAAAAGCGCACATATTTAATGTCAGTACTTGAGTACACCGCAAAACAGATTGCAGCAAACACCAGTAAGTAGAAAGTCGGAATAATTGACTCACCATCACCTAATGAAGGTAAATACCACGGTAGGTTCGACAGTAGTAAAAATGCAGTAAATGCGCATGTACCAATAATAACGATGTTATTAATTAGTTTTACCCAAGCGATTTCAAAAAACTTCACTTTGGGTTCTATTACACAGAAATAAAAGCACGTAAGGAAATAAAATCCCCAGATCAAGAAGCCCCAAAAACCAAACTCAATGGCTAATGGATTGGCAAACGCATACTCTGGGCTTGCTTTTATGTCTGCATAACCTGCAAACTCTGTCAGTGGAAACATAATCAAGCCAACGTCTAGGCCTGATGTAAATAAAATTGCTATGAACGTAAATGTTCTCACCGGTGTGACACCTACACACCTTACAGTACCCCATTTAAATAAAATAACCGCAATTGCTAATAGGGTAAAAATGATGCCAGCACTAAGCCATAAGGTCATAGTTACCCCCCCAAAATAAGTAATAATACTTCATTGTTTCTCCCATTTTTTTCCCTCGCATTAACGCATCACAAACAACTTATGATGCGCGCCACTGCAAGCCCCACAGCCGACACTGCGGGTGGCCCTATTAAATCTCCGAACTACGCTGCGTTGATTGCCATTGTTTTTCCATAGCAACATCTGCGCTTGATGCCGTTAATAAAGGCTTACCTAAAATTAGATCTGCCGCTTTTTCTGCCACCATAATGGTAGGCGCATTTAAATTTCCGTTTGGAACGGTTGGGAAGATAGACGAATCTACGACCCTTAAACCTTCAATGCCGTGTACTTGAGTTTGCGAGTTAACAACTGCCATCTCGTCTTCACCCATCTTGCACGAACACGAAGGATGATAAGCACTTTCGACCGCTTGACGAACAAATGCATCGATTTCTTCGTCGCTTTGCACATTTTTACCCGGTTGAATTTCATCATCGCGATACGCATCAAAAGCGCTTTGTTCAATGATTTCTCGAGTTAAGCGCACGCAAGCTCTAAAGCCTTCAATGTCATCTTTGTGTTGTAAATAATTAAATTGTATTTTAGGTGCAACCCTAGGATCAGCCGACTTAATCGTCACCTCACCACGGCTTTTAGGTTTGTTATGACCAACATGCACTTGGAAGCCATGCCCATCAAAGGCACTTTTACCATCGTAACGAATCGCTGCTGGTAAAAAGTGATATTGAATATCTGGCCATTCGACACCGGGTTTTGAGCGAATAAACGCACACGATTCAAAGTGGTTCGTCGCCCCTAAACCTGAGCGGTTTAATAACCAACGCGCCCCAATTAAGCCTTTCGAAATAAGCCCTAACTTGCCATTTAAAGTAATTGGCTGCTTACACTTATATTGAAAGTAAAACTCCAAATGATCTTGTAAGTTTTTGCCCACACCTGGTAAGTGGTGTTTAACCTCTACACCCGCTTTAGCGAGTGCCTCTTTATCGCCAATACCAGACAACTGAAGAATATGCGGCGAGCCAATTGGACCGGCACTTAAAATAACGTCTTTTGTGGCAAACGCTTGCTGTTTAGTACCCGATAAAGAAAATTCAACACCGGTTGCTTTTTTACCTTCAAGCAATACTTTTTCAGCTAATGCGCCGGTTACCACGGTTAAGTTTTTACGTGACTTAACGGGGTCTAAATACTCGCGACTTGCCGAACTGCGCACACCATTTTTCACAGTCATGTGCATTGGCCCAAAACCTTCTTGCTGTGCACCGTTATAATCATCGGTGTGAGCATACCCTGCTTGTTGGCCCGCTTTGATAAACGCTTTGTATAAAGGGTTCGCCATTTCATTACCGTTATTAACCCCTAATGGGCCGTTATCACCACGGTAACTATCTCCCCCTAAATAAAACGATTCAGCGCGTTTAAAGTAAGGCAAACAGGCTTGGTAATCCCAACCTTCTGCGCCATGCTGCTGCCACTCATCAAAATCTTTTGCATGGCCTCGGACATACACCATGCCGTTGATAGATGACGAGCCACCTAACACTTTCCCGCGAGGACAGTGCATTTGGCGGTTATCTAAATAAGGCTCTGGCTCAGTGTGAAACTGCCATGCATATTTATCAGTATTCATTGGAATTGACAGCGCTGTAGGCATCTTAATAAAGATGCTTTTATCGCTACCACCCGTTTCAAGTAATAACACCTTGTTTGAAGGGTCTGCTGATAGTCGGTTAGCCAACACGCAGCCTGCTGAGCCTGCACCGACTATGATGTAATCATAGTTCTGTGTACTCATTAAAATGGACTCTCTATATTGCTCATACCCACGTAAATCGATTTTGTTTGGGTGTAGTGATCAAGTGTTTCAATGCCGTTTTCGCGACCAATGCCCGATTGCTTATAACCGCCTACAGGCATTTCTGCTGGTGAGTTACCATAGCTATTAATCCAACAAATACCCGCTTGTAATTGATGAATAACACGGTGGGCACGTTGGATATCTTTCGTAAACACGCCCGCAGCTAAACCGAGGTGAGTATCGTTCGCACGGCGAATCACATCGTCTTCGTCATCAAAGACTAATACGCTCATTACCGGACCAAAGATTTCTTCTTTAACAATGGTCATGTCGTCTTTACAATCAACGAAAATGGTCGGTTCTACAAAATAGCCGTTCGGTGCTGAGGCAGGTGATAAAGCCTTACCACCGGTTAATAACGTCGCCCCTTCTGAAATACCTTTATCGATATAGCTAAGCACCAACTCTTGGTGTTTTTTAGAGATCAGCGCCCCTAAATTCACCTCAGGATCCATTGGGTCGCCAGCAATAATATTTTGCTCAGTGCGTGTTTTCAGCTCATCAATAAACTGCTGATACACATTTTTGTGCACATAAATTCGTGTACAG
Organism: Pseudoalteromonas sp. MBR-15; assembly: GCF_053628915.1. NCBI lineage: Bacteria > Pseudomonadati > Pseudomonadota > Gammaproteobacteria > Alteromonadales > Pseudoalteromonadaceae > Pseudoalteromonas > Pseudoalteromonas sp. MBR-15. The sequence goes on along the minus strand of NZ_JBRJHH010000012.1, from coordinate 77,822 downwards.
TTAGTACAAACTTCGCCTTGAGTATAAAAGTTACCTAGCATTGCGGCACTTACTGCTTGTGAAACATCGGCATCATCAAACACTAACAGCGGTGACTTACCGCCAAGCTCCATGGTCACGTCTTTTAGTGAACCCGCAGCACTTGCCATCACTTTTTTACCTGTGCCTACTTCACCCGTAAACGACACTTTTTCGATGTCTGGGTTTGCTGTTAGCCATTGACCTACTTCACCAGCCCCTTGTACAACATTGAATACACCTGCTGGTACACCTGCTTCGATAAATATTTCAGCAAGTTTAATGGCACCCAGTGGGGTTTCTTCTGATGGTTTAAAAATCACCGCATTACCTGCAGCGAGTGCGGGGCCTGATTTCCAACACGCAATTTGCAGTGGGTAGTTCCATGCGCCAATGCCCGCACAAATACCTAAAGGTTCTTTACGCGTGTAATAAAAGTCATTACCGACCATTTGCTGCTGACCTACTTGAGCAGGCGCAAGGCCAGCAAAATACTCAATCACGTCTGCGCCAGTTTCTACATCAACACACTCAGCTTCTTGCCATGGTTTACCTGTATCAAGCACTTCAACTTTTGCTAGTTCATCATTACGTTCACGCAAAATAGACACCGCTTTTAATAAAATGCGACTACGCTCAATCGGGGTCATTGCAGACCAAGCAGCAAAGCCTTGCTTCGCACTTTCAATAGCGGCGTTTTGAATAAACTCATCGGCCACTTCAACGTGATAAATCACCTCGTCTGTCGCTGGGTTCTTTACCGCAAAGGTATCGCCACTTTGATTCTTCAAAAAGTGGCCATTTATAAAATTTTCGTAAACAGGTGTGGTCATTTTAGGCTCCATACTGTTTTATTAGTGAACGAATGTAGTCTTTTACTAATTGCTCACAATGTTCAAATTGATCTTGGTCTGACTTACTTAATACGGCTCTTAACCATAAACCATCGATCATGGCTGCACTTAACTCAGCAGCTAAATTAGCATCGCTATCGCTCATTAACTGTTTGAATGAGCTCAATAAATTACTAAACAAACGTTTACTATTAACGTTTTGTAAGCGATGCAATTGAGCATCGTGCATTGAATGCGCCCAAAAGCTCAACCAGGTTTTGGTGTTATTGCTTTGCTGCTGAGTACGCGAAAAGTTTGCTTCAACGATAAACATCAGTCGTTGCTCAGGGCTGGTTTGTTGCGTTACTCGATTCAATAAAGCACTCTTTAAGCTCGACAATAAATAACGCACAGTGGCTTCAATCAAGCCCTGCTTACCACCAAAATAATGACTGATAATGCCCGACGATAAGCCGGCCTTTTTACTAATGCTATTTATGGTGGTGCCTTGCAAACCAAGCTCTGCAACCGACTCAATTGTGGCGTCAATTAACTGCTGACGGCGAACAGGTTCCATTCCAACTTTCGGCATAATTTTTTATTGATTGAACGTTCAATTAAAATAAATGGTAAGGTAATCAATTTGCCAATTCAAGGTTGACAAATTGTAAACACCCGAAAACCGACCCACTAAAGTTTAGCTAAGCCTCTGTTATTCAGTTTATTATTCGAGATATAAAAAAGTTTTAAATTTATGCAAAATAAAGTCTAAAAAGTATGAATTTAGGCAAATAAGTAGGAAACGGAGGTTATTTTTTGCGGGTTGTTTTTATTAAAAAAGCGCTTATTCAAGCGCTCACGATACGTTAAAAGTACAGCTAAGATCATTCATGGTATTTTCGAATAACGGCTACCTTGCCATTTTCTATTTCGAGTACATCCATGATGGTTTGCGTGTACTCAATGGCTTGCTGATTTTGCGGGTGGATACCTTTTGCGTGATGGGTGTAACGCAACGCAATGGCTGAGTCATTAAAAATGAAGGTGTCTAGTAAGTTGGCTTGATATTCAGTGTGTGCACCAAGGTAAAAAGTCATCCCTTTGCGCATCATCGCTTTACCATCTGGCTCTCTTGAATCATCAGTTTGATAAGGTAAATGTTGGTTTGCTACATCGTCTGTTAATAAAGCTAAAAAGGCCTCTAATTCTTTTTTAGTGGCGTTAGGCGCTTGCGTTGCGACCATGGTATTAAAGTATTGCTGCGCCAGCGCTGCGAGCTCCGGGTTAGCTTGCTTTGCTTGGCTGCTAAATGCGCTAAGCAGGCAAATAGCTAAAAAATAAAGATGCTTCACTGTTATTCCTTGTTCGTTATTCTATTAATCTTAAACCTAAAATAACGACAAAGACTGTAACTAGCAATTACTTAGTAAAGACACTGCGGCTGAGTATTAAAATAACCACATTATATTTAAAGCATTTAAAACAGTAAGCTCGTCAACCAATAGCTCAGCACCACAAAACTGATGTTGGCGAGCGCCCTTACCCACCAGGGGGCAAAGCTAAACTGTAATTGACTAAATTGAGTAATAAGCACCACCACAGCCATGACACTAAACCAGGGAGTAAAAAAGAACACCGGTTTTAACTTCACTATACTCACCGCTAAATCATGTAAAGCGCCGCTAACAGCAAAGGTTACCAGTACAGCACACCAAACTGGCAACACCTCATTACTGGGTTTCATCACGTAGCGCGATAAGTAGTAGCTCCAAATGGGATTCCAATAACGCCAAAATAAATAAAACGAACTTGCACCTAACGAACGACTCAGCATATTACGCATCGAGTCTTTATGCCCCAGCGGCACACCGGTGCGTTTTTTAACGTATTGAGCAAGGGTTATAGGCGTAGACACTGGCATTCTCTTTTGCTATTGACCTTATCAGACTACTAAAGAGACTGTAAAAACGAAACCTATACAATGCAGGAAATTGTAACGGGTTATGACCATGGCAAACTTAATTAGATGGGTCACTATAAAGCCCCGCTACTCGCTTGGTTTGCTATTTACTTCACATTTTACTTTTTACTTTATTTGTTGCTTGGCTCGTAGCTGGGTTGTCTGGCCAAAAGTGTTTTGGGTAACGCCCTTTCATCTCTTTTTGTACGTCGCGGTAACTGGTTTGCCAAAAATTCGCTAAATCTTGAGTAAGCTGCAGAGGCCGTTTTGCAGGTGATAAAAGCTCCATTAATAACGGTAACTTACCTTGTGCAAGCAAAGGTGTGCTGGTCATGCCATACACTTCTTGCATACGCACACTCAGCTTTGCAGGGCCATCGAGCTGGTAGGTAATTCTTACATTAGAGCCACTTGGCACAGTTAAACGCAATGGCAGTAACTCATTTAATGCATTTTGTTGCTGCCAATCAAAACAATTTTTTAGTGCTTCGCCGTAATTAAACTTTTTTAACTGCTCAAGATTTTTAATATCACTCAGGTAAGGCGCTAGCCATTGGCTATGTGCACGTAGTTCATCTCGATTAATGGTCGGGAATGACTCTGGCAACAGCGTGCTTGCCAAACTCATACGAGTGAGTAACTGTTCACTGTCAGTTTGCTCATTAAATAACTGAAAACCATGCTTGCTAAATAAGTTTAACCACGCTTGAGTGCGCTGAGCTTTATCAAGCGGCTGTTTACTTGGCTGACTTGATACTGTGATAGCCCCTAGTTTTACTTCATCTTGATGGATGAAACGTCCTGTTTTTTCGTCGTATTCACATCGCGTCTGCGATGTAAATAAATGGCCGAGTTCATCTTCAAGTTCACTGGGCACAAACGCCACGCCAGCAAATACGCGGCTTCCTTTATGGCCGCCCATGCTGGCAATGGCAATGTAGTCATCGTTATGCCAAAACTCTTCACTTAAATCAGCACCTGCGCCATTAGCAAGTAAGTAACCATTACCGCGTTTTTTCGCCAATCGGTCAGGAAATGCAAACGCCACCAGCAAGGCAAGGTATTGCGTTTTAAGCTCAAAAGCTGCTTTTAATTGCAAACGTGATAACCAATAGTTTAATTGCTGTTTAAACACGGGATGCGGCTTTGTATGCTGGCTATGCAACGCCAAATTAAGATCGGCAGGCATCGTTATACGGCTTTCAAGTAAGGCGATTAAATACGCCGCTAGCTCATATATGCCTGGCATCGTTACTTGTAATTTTTGTGCTTTAATCAGCATATGTGACAACCGAATATCGGCACCAAAGCTGAGCATTTGACTGCCAAGCGGTGTCAGCTTGTCATTTTCATCTATGGCTTCCAGCATTTTCAACAGCGCTGTTGCTTGCTTAATTTGTTGCTTGCTTGGTACATCAAGCAGGCTTAGCTCTTCAAGTGAAGCGCCCCATTGCTTTGCCTCAAGTAATAACTGGCTAATATCACTGGTGAGAATTTCAGGTGCGTCGTGATTATTGCGACGCTCAAAGGTTTGCTTACTCCCTAAGCGATACACCACACCCGGTTCAATACGCCCTGCGCGACCGGCACGCTGCACCGCCGATGAGCGCGAAATATTTTGCGTTATAAGCTCTGTAACACCGGTTTTTAAATTAAAGCTGGCTGCACGGCGCTTACCACTGTCAATTACAATACGTATACCTTCGATGGTTAAACTGGTTTCAGCTACATTGGTGGTCAACACAACTTTACGCTTCCCTTTCGTTGCAGGGGCGATTGCAGCTTGTTGTTCTGCTTTGTTTTGTTCACCGAATAAAGTAAACACCTCGCACTGATCTGCAAGGTCGCTTAGTGCTTGCTGCACCCGTAATATTTCGCGCTGTCCGGGTAAAAAAACTAATGCGCTGCCAGCTTGCTCATTGAGCGCTTGTTTAATAATTGCGGGTATATCATCGAGCCATCGGCTTTCGTCTTTGAGTGGAATATACACTTCATCAATCGGGTAACTTCGCCCTTCAGAGGATATTATTGGGCAGTCAAAAAACTCACTGTACCGCTCACCGTCTAAGGTGGCCGACATCAGTAATATTGTTAAGTCGTCTCTCAATGCCGCTTGCGTTTCAAGGGCAAAGGCAAGCGCGGTATCTGCAGCAATTGAACGCTCATGAAACTCATCAAAAATAAGTAAATCAACGCCACTTAGCTCAGGATCGTTTTGCAGCATACGGGTCAGCATACCTTCGGTGACAATCTCAAGCCGAGTGGCGGGGCTCACTTTTGACTCCCCTCGAATACGCAAACCGACACTTTCAGCGACTTTTTCGTTTTGTTGGCTCGCCAAATACTGGGCAATATTACGTGCAGCCAGTCGTCTTGGCTCTAACATGACGATGTGTTTAAAGTGCCCTTCACGCATTAATGTGAGTGGCAGCCATGTTGATTTACCTGCGCCCGGTGGTGCTTGTAATAAGGCCATAGGGTTATTTTTTATTGTTGTTAGCAGGGATTGATAAATATCTTCAACTGGCAGCACGTCTGGCATCTCTTACTTTCTTTTTGCCCATTGTATCAAAAAACGATGAACAGCCTCTCATTGAATGAAAGAATTACAAGGTTTTCCTTAAAACCCAGTACAAATTGCAGGCATGTAACACTCTATGTCTAATCATAATAATAAAAACGATGTAATTCAGTTGGTTATATATAAACCATGAATGGCATAACGATTGCTTTTATTAAAGTGAATGTTTAACAAAGTAAGGAGATTATGATGAACAGCGATCGTTTAGAAGGCAATTGGAAAGAGTTGAAAGGTAAAGCACAACGTAAATGGGGTGAACTTACCGATGGCGATTTAGATAAAATTGAAGGTAGCCGTAAAGAGCTTGTTGGTAAAATCCAACAAAAATACGGCAAATCGAAAGAAGAAGCTGAGAGCGAAGTTAGTGACTTTGAAAATAGTCACTAATTTTGCACATAAAAAGACCCCCAGTAATTGGAATGTCCAACTATTGGGGGTCACTTCATTTTGGCGGTTTTTTATTACCTAAGCAGGTGAATGTGTTTCACTATCTAGCTCAGCAACGGTTTGGTTTTTACCGTGTGATTTAGCAAGGTATAAACACTTATCTGCCACACTTAAACAGTGATCAATGCTCTCGTTAGAAGCCCGCTGATGAAGCCCTATGCTCAGCGTCACTTTAAAATTATGAACCCCTTGTTGGAATGCATGTTGCGCCAATTGCTGGTGAATGTTTTCAGCTAATTGTCTTGCTCTACGCTCATGTCCTTGCGGGGTCACAATAAGGAACTCTTCTCCGCCCCAGCGAGCAACAATGTCTTCTTCGCCACTCACACTTTTGAGGATTGAAGCAATGAAAGTGAGCACATCATCACCAATTTGATGACCATAGGTGTCATTCACTTGTTTAAAGTTATCTACATCAATCAACAAAAAGACAGCCCCTTCGTTAAAACGCGCATCTTGCAAGCATTCAGTAGCGTAACGGCGATTAAACAAATCGGTCATGGCATCAATACGGGCTAATTTTTGATTTATTTTTAGTTGCTCAATAAGCTCTCGACTGTACTTATTACGGTAATACTCGTAGAAACCACCAAGAATACAAAGAATCGAAAAACACAGCATGACACGGGTCGTAAAATAATGATTCGGATAGCTGTAATACCCAAGCTTATCGGTGAAGTAAAACAGCACTGAAATCACAATAGCCAGTATGATTAAGTCAAATGCGCCGCGTTTTAAACCTCGTATAAAAAAGGTAACAGGCGATACAATAAATAACCACAAAGGCCCTGTTCCATTATTACCACCAGACACTATCAAAAAGCACATCATCGAGTACAAGGCATAAAGCATTAACACAGCAATAGCACGGTCGCGATTTTTAAGGACAAAGGGCGATACAAAAACAAAGCCGCCAATAACCAGTAAAAAACTGAGCGTTATGTAGCCATCTTGGTAGCTTGTAACCGACATTACAAAAGAAGTAATGGCACCAATAAATGCAAATACGCGTAAAAATAGCGCTTTATCTTTGTCACTTGCGCTGCTTGAATCAATCACACCTTTACCCTAATTTCCTTGCTTTACACTAATAACTTTAACACAAATATTTAAATTTGAAGGATATTGGCCTCATTTCACATGCTAAATGCTGATTAAAAGGAAGAAAGTATGATTTTAAAGCGCGTTTTAACGGAGGTAGAAATGTAATTTTCCTTAAATAAAAACAAAAAAGCACCGTAAGTTAAGTACTTACGGTGCTTTTGAATAGCACGTTATTGCTTTTTACTCTGGCTCATAACCTAAATTAGGCGATAACCAACGCTCTGCTTCTTCAAGCGTCATGTTGGTGCGCTTAGCGTAGTCTTCAACCTGATCTTTTTGAATCTGCGCCACAGCATAGTATTTAGAATCCGGGTGAGAAAAGTACCAACCAGACACCGCCGCTCCCGGCCACATTGCGTAAGAGCTCGTCAACTTCATACCTATGCGATTTTCAGTATCGAGTAGCTGCCAGATTTTCTTTTTCTCTGTGTGCTCAGGGCACGCAGGGTAACCCGGCGCAGGACGAATACCTTGGTAATTTTCGCGAATAAGCTCATCATTCGATAAGTTTTCATCGCTTGCATAGCCCCAATACTCTTTACGTACCTGCTCATGCAAATATTCCGCAAAAGCCTCTGCTAAACGGTCTGCAACAGCTTTAACCATAATTTTATTATAGTCATCTTGTTTCGCATCGAAAGCATCAGCAAGGTCGTCTTCTTCAAGCCCTCCGGTTACGGCAAAGGCACCAAAGTAGTCGGGGGTTCCTTTAGGTGCGATGTAATCCGCTAAACAATAATTCGCAAAATCGGTTTTTTCTGTTTGCTGACGCAGATGGCACGAGGTTGTTAACACGTCTGTACGCGTTTCATCGGTGTAAATTTCAATGTCATCACCCACTCGGTTTGCCGGGAATAAACCAATCACGCCCAGTGGTTGTAGCGCACCTGACTGTTCTAAATCGTCGAGCATCGCATTGGCATCAGCAAATAAGCTTTGCGCTTGCTCACCCACAATTTCATCGTTAAGAATACGCGGATACTTCCCTGCGATTGACCATGTCATGAAATACGGTGTCCAATCGATGTACTGTCTTAACGTGGCAATCGACACATTTTTAAACTCTGTCACTCCGAGCTTTTTAGGCACGGGTGGGGTGTAGTTATCCCAGTCAAGTTGTGCGGCATTATCGCGAGCACGTTGAATGGTGACAGGCTTCGAGCGTGGTTTTTTACGCGATTGCTGTTCACGTACTTTTTCGTACTCCGCTTTGGTTTTTTCTAAAAACGCAGGTTTTAACTCTTTAGACAATAGGTTAGAGACCACACCAACAGCACGACTGGCATTATTTACATACACCACACCTTTATCGTACTGTGGCTCAATTTTCACTGCGGTATGGGCTTTCGAGGTAGTTGCACCCCCTATTAATAAGGGTAAGTCGAAACCACGACGAGTCATTTCTTTAGCAACATGCACCATTTCATCTAATGAGGGCGTAATAAGGCCTGATAAACCGATAATATCGGCTTTTTCGTCAATCGCGGTTTGTAGAATTTTTTCCGCAGGCACCATCACACCTAAATCGATCACGTCGTAGTTATTACATTGCAGCACTACGCCAACAATGTTTTTACCAATATCATGTACATCCCCTTTAACGGTCGCCATAACCACTTTACCGTTCGTGGCACCTTCTTCTTTTTCTGCTTCGATAAAGGGGTCTAGGTAAGCCACTGCGCGTTTCATTACGCGCGCCGATTTAACCACCTGCGGTAAGAACATTTTACCTGCACCAAATAAATCACCCACCACATTCATGCCATCCATCAGCGGGCCTTCAATCACATGAATAGGCTTATCAGCTGCAGCTCGGCACTCTTCAGTGTCTTCGTCGATATACTCAGTAATGCCTTTTACAAGCGCATGTTCTAGGCGCTTTTCAACGGGCCATGTACGCCACTCTAAATCTTCAACTCGCTCAGCTTGCGCCATCCCTGAGTATTTTGGAGCCAGCTCTACAAGGCGCTCACCCGCACCGGGGTCGGTATTCAGTATAACGTCTTCAACGGCTTTTCTAAGCTCAGCCGGAATATCGTCATACACTGCCAACTGGCCTGCATTCACAATCCCCATATCCATGCCCGCTTTAATGGCATGGTATAAAAATACTGAGTGGATCGCTTCACGTACGGGGTTGTTACCACGGAACGAGAACGACACGTTTGACACCCCGCCCGACACTTTACAGTACGGTAGGTTTTGCTTTATTCGGCGCGTGCCTTCAATAAATTCAACAGCATAGTTGTCGTGCTCTTCAATCCCGGTTGCTACTGCAAATATATTCGGATCGAAGATAATGTCTTCTGGTGGAAAACCAATCTCGTCCACTAGAATACGGTAACTCCGCTCACAAATTTCAAATTTACGATCCGCGGTTTCTGCTTGTCCGTCGGTGTCAAACGCCATGACGACTGCGGCAGCACCAAAACGTTTAATTAACTTTGCCTGACGAATAAAGGGCTCTTCACCTTCTTTCAGTGAAATTGAGTTTACAATCGCCTTGCCTTGAATGCATTTTAAGCCGGCTTCAATGACTTCCCATTTTGATGAGTCGATCATGATCGGTACTTTAGAAATATCTGGCTCAGAGGCAATCAAGTTCAGAAACTTCACCATCGCGGCTTTTGAATCCAACATGGCTTCATCCATGTTGATATCAATGATCTGTGCACCATTTTCGACTTGTTCACGGGCAACATTAAGGGCGGTTTCGTAATCTTCTTCCATAATCAAACGCTTGAACATGGCTGAACCGGTCACATTGGTACGTTCGCCGACGTTAGTAAATACTGCTATTTGTTGTGTCATTTCGGCTACCTTAGTTTAAGTTACACGCTTCAAGGCCAGATAAGCGCATACGCACTTCAAGCTCAGGCAATGGACGAGGCTTAACTCCTGCAAGGCCTTTGGCAAAGGCTTTAATGTGTGCAGGGGTTGTACCACAGCAACCACCCACAATATTAATAAAGCCTGACTTGCCCCAATCGATTATTTCTTCTGCCATTTCAGGTGCTTCTAAATCGTACTCACCAAACTCATTGGGTAAACCTGCATTAGGGTGAACCGAGGTAAAAGTTTCACAAACGCGTGATAACTCTTCGACATATTGGCGTAATAAATCCGGACCCAGTGCGCAGTTAAGACCAATAGATAACGGCTTAATATGACGAATCGAATTATAAAAAGCTTCGGTCGTTTGCCCCGATAAAGTTCGCCCTGAGGCATCAGTAATGGTGCCTGAGATCATGACAGGCAACGTGCGCCCTGCTTGCTCAAAGGCTTCTTCTACTGCGAACGAGGCCGCTTTTGCATTTAAGGTATCGAATATGGTCTCGATTAAGATTAAATCAACTCCCCCTTCCATCAGTGCCAAGGTTGATTCAACGTATGCTGTCACTAACTTATCAAAGCTAATGTTACGATAACCGGGGTCATTGACATCAGGCGAAATAGAACAAGTTTTTGACGTTGGCCCTAATACCCCCGCCACATAACGAGGTTTACTTGGATCTTTTGCTTCAAATTCATCGCAGACACTGCGAGCAAGCTTGGCTGATTCTAGGTTGATCTCACGGCTTAAATTCGCCATGTCGTAATCTTCCATCGAAATAGTGGTGGCATTAAACGTATTGGTTTCGATAATGTCGGCACCTGCATTAAGGTATGCGCGGTGAATATCAGCAATAATCTTTGGCTGAGTAAGGCTTAATAAATCATTATTGCCTTTTATAAGGACATGCCAGTCTTTAAAACGCTCACCGCGATAGTCTTGTTCTTCTAATTTATGTTCTTGGATCATGGTGCCCATCGCGCCATCGAGGATCAAAATTCGCTGCTTGAGCGCCTCGGTTAATTGTTCGCGTTTATTCACTGCATTACTCGGCATAGTTGTTAGTCCTTACGTCTTGGCTAACTAGGTTAATATCATACGGTGTTGTTTGGTACACGTAGTAGTTTAACCAATTCGAAAACAATAAAAAGGCGTGACTTTGCCATGTTTTCGACGGTTCGTTATCTGGGTTATCGTCAGGGAAATAGTTTTCTGGTTTTGGCGCGTCGTCTGACTTTTCGCAGTCGCGTAAATATTCCCCTTTTAATGTATGCGCATCATACTCAGGATGGCCCGTTATATATACTTGGCTGCCTGATTTATTCTTAATTAAATACGCCCCAACACGCTCAGACCCTGCTAATACTACTAAATCATCACAGCTGTTAATTTTTTCAATATCAATGTGGCCATAGCGCGAGTGCGGAACTAAAAAGGTATCATCAAAACCGCGCGTTAACGCGGCATGCTCAAAATAACTTTTGTGCGTAAACACGCCACTGAGCTTATTAGGCATTAACTCTCGTTTTAAACCATAGTGATGATAAAGCCCTGCGTGAGCCGCCCAACATGAAAATAATGTTGACGTAACGTGGTGCTCAGCCCAGTCTAAAATCACTTTTAACTCATCCCAGTAAGCAACATCGTCATACTCTAAATGTGCAAGCGGCGCGCCTGTGATGATCATGGCATCATAGTTATTGTCTTTTACTTCAGAAAAGTAACGATAAAACGTATCGAGGTGTTGCTCTGAGGTACTGCTACTTCGGTGGGTGTCTAAACGCAGCAGCTCAACATTCACTTGCAACGGTGAATTAGCCAACAACCGAATAAACTGCACTTCGGTTTCCACTTTATTAGGCATTAAGTTTAAGATGGCCAAACGCATTGGACGAATTTCTTGCGTTTTCGCACGACTTTTAGGCATTACAAATACGTTCTCTTGACGTAATTTTACAATTGCGGGCAATTCATCTTTGACTGTAATGGGCATAGTGGGCTCCGAGCATACTTATTAGACTGCTAATTATGAACGGATAGTTAGAAATTTCAACCTCTAGATGTTTAGATGTCCAAATGATTTTTTTATTTGTGCTAAAGCAATCTCTTAGGAAGCCAGTTTCGTTGATGCGCAGGCCCTTAAATTGCCAAAAGCAGTGCCTCTACGAATGACGGTTGTGTTTAATCACGATAAAAGAGCAAGCACCTCAAAAAGTGGCTTGTTACTGTGTTTAAGCCAACACCGCTGTAAAAATGAGTTTTAAGCCTTTGTGCAATGCTTACAAGGCGCTTACTCTGCATTTATGCTCCTTAAATGCATGCGCTATTTTTGCAAAGCAGTACCATGATATTAAGCCCCTGATAAACGCTGAATTCTGTATTTTGAGGTGGTTTGGGTATACAATAGTGGCTGTTAATTTTTCTTATAAATTGAAGGCTCTTTTCATGGTGTTACCAGATAAGTTTATATTCTCGATGAGTCGAGTTTCTAAAGTTGTGCCGCCTAAGCGCACTATCTTAAAAGATATCTCTTTACACTTTTTCCCGGGCGCAAAAATTGGTGTGCTTGGTCTAAATGGCGCAGGTAAATCGACATTACTTCGCATTATGGCAGGTGTTGACCAAGACTTTGAAGGTGAAGCTCGTCCACAACCTGGCACAAAAATAGGTTACTTACCGCAAGAGCCTGTTTTAGACGAAAACAAAACAGTACGCGAAACCGTTGAAGAAGCCGTAAGCGAAGTAAAAAATGCGCTAAACCGTCTTGATGAAGTATACAACGAGTATGCTATGGAAGATGCTGACTTTGATGCACTTGCAAAAGAGCAAGGCGAGCTTGAAGCAATTATCCAAGCACACGACGGTCACAATATCGATAACGTATTAGAGCGCGCAGCAGATGCTCTTCGTTTACCACCGTGGGATGCTAAAATTGAACACCTTTCGGGTGGTGAGCGTCGCCGTGTTGCCATCTGTCGTTTACTGCTTGAAAAACCAGACATGCTGATTCTTGACGAACCAACCAACCACTTAGACGCAGAGTCTGTGGCATGGTTAGAGCGTTTCTTACACGACTACGAAGGTACTGTGGTCGCTGTAACCCACGACCGTTACTTCTTAGATAACGTTGCTGGGTGGATTTTAGAACTTGACCGTGGTGAAGGTATTCCGTGGGAAGGTAACTACTCATCATGGCTTGAGCAAAAAGATTTACGTTTACAACAAGAACAAAAATCTGAAAAAGCACGTCAAAAGTCAATTGCACAAGAACTTGAATGGGTTCGTTCAAATCCGAAAGGCCGTCAAGCTAAGTCTAAAGCGCGTATGGCACAGTTCTCTGAGCTACAACAGAACGATTACCAAAAACGTAACGAAACGAATGAGCTATTCATTCCACCGGGTCCACGCTTAGGCGACCAAGTTATTGAAGTAAAAGGTCTTAAGAAGAGCTTTGGCGATCGTGTTTTAATCGACGACTTAAACTTTGCGATGCCAAAAGGTGCAATCGTAGGTATTATCGGTGCCAATGGTGCAGGTAAATCAACCTTATTCAAAATGTTAAGCGGTGAAGAAAAGCCAGACAGTGGTGAAATCCTTGTGGGTGAAACTGTTGAGCTTGCTACCGTTGATCAGTTCCGTGGCGACATGGATGAAAGCAACACCGTTTTCCAAGAGATCTCTAACGGTCAAGACGTATTAAAAATTGGTAACTTTGAATTCCAAAGCCGCGCCTATGTTGGTCGCTTTAACTTCAAAGGTAACGACCAACAAAAATTCGTTAAAGACTTATCAGGCGGTGAGCGCAACCGTTTACACCTTGCAAAACTATTAAAAGCGGGTGGTAACGTATTACTACTGGATGAGCCGACTAACGATCTTGATGTTGAAACACTTCGTGCACTTGAGAACGCAATTCTAGAGTTCCCTGGCTGTGTAATGTGTATCTCGCATGACCGTTGGTTCCTTGACCGTATCGCTACGCATATTCTTGATTACCGTGACGAAGGCCAAATTAACTTCTTCGATGGTAACTACACAGAATACGAAGAGTGGTTGAAGAAAACCTTAGGCGCAGAAGCCGCACAACCTAAGCGTATTAAATATAAAAAGATTGGTTAATTTACCGTCTTATTCAAAAGCCCCTTCTTGGGGCTTTTTTGTGGCCGATAAGGTTTACCAGCAATCGTTTCACTTACACCTTGCATATTGAACTATACTGATTTTAGCGAATTAAGTTTATGAAACGACAATGACTTGGGGATCACACCATGAATGAGCGTAGACAGTTTTCTCGGGTATTATTTTCTTGCCCTGCAACGCTTTGTATTGATGAGTATAAGTATCAATGTCAACTGCTTGATTTATCCTTGCATGGTGCGCTTATAACCAAAAGCGATTCATTTTTAGTTCCTATCCACAGTAAAGCCGTTTTATCGTTTACCCTACCCGACTCAACTGTAGAGATTAAAATGCAAGTCGAGTTGTGCCATGTAGAACAGCAGCATGCTGGACTTATTTGCGAACATATTGATATCGACAGTATCAGTCATTTGAAGCGCCTGATTGAGCTGAACTTAGGCGATGAAGGCCTATTACATCGTGAGTTAGCACACTTAATTCACATGCCAGAGTAAACAACGGCGAATAAATTCGCTATGCTGTAGCAAATCCCGTTATTAAATGAGTTATGTACTTAAACCCCCACTTACCCTTGGTATATCACCCTAATTATTCCTTTAGCTTCGATCCTAACCATCGCTTTGTAATGAGTAAATTCGCTTATTTATATGACCATGTTCAAAGCCTTGGCCTGATCAGTGATAATTTAGTACAGCCGATATTAGGCAGCCCCGCACCACTGGAGCTGGTGCATTGCGATGACTACATTAATGACCTGTGGCATAACCGCTTGGATGAAAAAGCCATGCGCCGAATTGGTTTACCTTGGTCTGAACAATTGATGGCACGAACATTCACAGCCCCACTTGGCACCTTACAAACCGCTCGCCTCGCTTTAAAACATGGGCTTGCCTGCCACTTAGCTGGCGGCACTCATCATGCCCATTATGATTTTGGTTCGGGTTATTGCATGGTAAACGATTTAGCGTTCACCAGTGAAACACTGATAAAGAGCGGCGAAGTGACCAATGTGCTAATTTTTGACTTAGATGTTCACCAAGGTGATGGCACTGCAGCCATGCTCACCCATCAACCCTATGCGTATACGTGCTCGATTCATTGTGAGAAGAACTTTCCATTTCGCAAATCAGCCAGCGATCTCGATATTGGCTTAAACCCAGGTGTTAGCGATAAAGAATACGTTGGCATCGTTGATGATACGCTAAGTTACTTACTAAAAACCCTTAATCCAGATTTAGTACTTTACGATGCAGGCGTTGATGTATGGCAGCAAGATGGCCTAGGAAAATTAGATATAAGCTGGCAAGGTATTGAACAACGCGACCATTTAGTCCTTAAGCGTTGCCTAGAACATAATGTGCCTGTCGCAACGGTCATTGGTGGTGGCTATGATAAAGATCATCGCCGCTTAGCCGCTCGTCATGGCATAGTGGTAGAGCAAGCTGCACAGTTTTAGTGATACCACTTGTAGTCACACGAAAGATAGTGAGGGATTAGTTAAAAAATTGGTCTAACTCGTTTTATTAACTAACGAAACGAAAAAAGGCCCGGTGGAGAAAAAACCGGGCCTTTGCTACTGTAACATTGGGATATGTTAGCAACTTTTTTCTAAGTTAAAACCAGTAGCTGAGGAGCTACTGAGTGGTAATCTAAAGCCATCGCTATGCTCAAAACCGTAATATTTACTATCGAAAAAGCAAACACTTGGCGCGCCCAACCGCTTACATCAATATTGCGACGATAACCTCTGAGCGCCATAAGCAACCACCAAAAACTCGTTGTACAAGCTACAGCCATGAAAGCTAAACCTGTATAACCACTAATGGTTAATAACATCACAACCAACGCATACACGGCGATATATAAAACAATGTGATGCTTTGCCTTTTCGATCCCTTGCGCTACGGGTAACACGGGAATTCTGGCCGCTTGGTAGTCGTTATAACGAAAGATTGCAATTGCATATGAATGAGGCATTTGCCATAAACTAAACATTACCAATAAAATCACAGCACCGGCATCAAACTGTCCCGTTACCGCACAATAGCCCACCACAGGTGGAACTGCGCCCGATAAACTACCGACAAAGGTGCCATACACAGAACGACGTTTCATATATAAGCTGTATACACCGACGTAAATGACGTAACCAAACGTAGCAAATAAGAGTGCCACCACGTTGGTATAAACGGCTAATAATGTGAAACCAAAAACACCCAGCACGATGCCATGTGCCATAGCGGCCTTTGCTGACATTTCGCCAGTGACTGTGACGCGTTTGCGAGTGCGCGCCATTGCAACATCAATATCACGATCAATCACATTATTGATAGCACATCCAGATGCCACAACTAAAGATAACCCAAGCAAAGTTGCGACCATTAACCATGGGTCAACATCGCCACGAGAGGCTAGCAAGAATCCCCCCGCAACAGAGATTAAATTGCCCATGATAATGCCAGGTTTAGTGACATTTAAATAACGTCGAAACACTTCCTCGACTCCTCTAATATTCTGCACAAACGCAAAATTACGAAAGAAACTAGCTAATAACAGACTGTAAGAACTGGAGACACAATCTCAAACTAACCAGCTCCTTTCGTAAATCTTTATATCAATTACATAAAAATAATTGTTATTTAATACATCATCATGGCGTTCGATTCGTAGATGATCCACACCGACAAACCAACCACCATCACGATAATTATGGCGCTGAAGATAAATGACAATGAGCTGGCTTTGCCGTCTTCAGTTTTAAAGCTTAAATGCAAGAAGTACTTTAAATGCACCCAAATTTGCACAACCGCCATCGTCACAATGCACCAGACGGTGGCTGGTTTTGAAAACGACCCACTCATCACAGCCCAAAATGGAATAGCCGTTAAAATCACTGACAACACGAAGCCAATAAAATAGTCTTTCATACTGCCATGTGATTGTGTGTCGTGTGCGTGTACTTCTAAGTTATTAATGACATGCGATTCACTGTGACTCATTACATTGCTCCCATTAAATAAACAACGGTAAACACACAGATCCACACCACATCTAAAAAGTGCCAGAACAAACTTAAACAACTTAAGCGTGTCACTGTTTGCGGGTTTAAACCACGACGAACAACTTCGATCATCATGATTGTCATCCAAATTAAACCCGCTGTTACATGCAGACCATGTAAACCGACTAAAGAGAAAAACGACGTTAAAAAGGCACTGTGTTGCGGGCCATTACCGTGCGCAATTAGGTGATGAAACTCATACACTTCCATACCAATAAACACAGCACCAAAAGCAAAAGTGACAAGTAACCAAGTTAATGTTGCTGCCTTTTTCTGCGAATGTGCAGAAATCATCGCAAAGCCAAATGTAATACTACTTAGTAGGAGTGCCGCGGTTTCAACCGCGACAAAATCAAGTTCAAAAATGTCTTTGCCTGACACGCCGCCGGCTGTGTTCATAAACAGCACGGCATAAGTTGCAAAGAAAGAAGCAAATAATAAGCAGTCGGTCATTAAGTAAAGCCAAAAACCGAATACCGTGTTGCCACCTGTGTCGTGATGCTCACTATCATGTGCTTCAACATGACCTTGAGCATTACTTAAGGTGTTTAAATCTGCAGTGATAGTACTCATGCATTCACCCCTTTAGTCGCGGCGGTATTGTGCGCCGTTTCAAGTTCAACAATTTCATCTGGTTGCACGTAATAATCAACATCAGTTGTATAACAACGTTTAATAAATATCGCGATAGCACCCAGTAAACCAAAGGCTGCAAGCCACCATATATGCCAAATCATGGCAAAACAGAACGTTGTTAATGCACCGCTCATCAATACACCCGCTGGCGTATTTTTTGGCATGTGAATTGGGCTATAAGATGCTTCTTGTTTGTAAGCTAAGCCTTTTTCTTTCATGTCAGTCCATGCATCAATGTCATCAACATGGGGAATTTTTGCAAAGTTGTAGTACTGCGGAGGTGATGCAGACGCCCATTCAAGCGTATGACCATTCCATGGATCACCTGTTGTATCATCTAATTGCTCGCGGTTTTTAAAACTCACAACAAGTTGTACTACTTGGAACAAGATACCGAACATGATGATCACCGCACCGCCTGCTGCAATGTATAACCACATGTTCCAATCTGGGTTATTTGTGTGGTTTAAACGACGAGTCATACCTAAGAAACCAAGCACGTATAACGGCATGAATGCCACAAAGAAACCAATTAACCAGCACCAGAAAGATCTTCTGCCCCAGCGTTCGTCAAGTTTGAATCCCATTGCTTTAGGGAACCAAAATGCGAAACCTGCTAAGTAACCGAACACTGCACCACCAATAATGGTGTTATGAAAGTGAGCAATTAGAAATAAGCTGTTGTGTAATACATAGTCAGCACCAGGGATTGCAAGTAATACACCTGTCATACCACCAATGGTGAATGTCACCATGAAACCCAGAGTCCAAAGTACGGGCACTGTGATTCGTAAACGACCACGGTACATAGTGAATAACCAATTAAAGAGTTTTACACCCGTCGGCACTGCAATCACCATGGTCATGACACCAAAGAAGGCATTAACGTTCGCACTTGACCCCATAGTGAAGAAGTGATGAAGCCATACGATGAAACCTAAAATAGAAATCGCACCACTTGCATAAACCATCGACTTGTAACCAAACAAACGTTTACCAGCAAAAGTAGAGATAACCTCTGAGAAAATACCAAACGCAGGTAAAATTAGAATGTAAACTTCAGGGTGACCCCACGCCCAGAATAAGTTGATGTACATCATCGCGTTACCACCTAATTCATTGGTGAAAAAGTGGAAATCGAGATAACGGTCAAGTGTCAGCATTGCAAGCACAGCAGTCAAAATTGGGAACGAGGCTGCAATTAAGATATTTGCCCACGTACATGCCCACGTAAAAATAGGCATTTTCATTAAGGTCATGCCGGGTGCACGCATCTTAAAAACTGTCACTAAGAAGTTAACCGACGTTAGCAAAGTACCTAAGCCGGATATTTGCAAGGCCCAGATATAATAATCGACCCCCACGCCCGGACTAAACGACAACTCGGATAATGGTGGATAGGCAACCCAGCCTGTTTTTGCAAACTCACCGAAAAACAGTGAAATATTAATTAATATCGCACCGCCAGCAGTTAGCCAAAAACTTAAATTATTTAAGAATGGGAAAGCAACATCACGTGCACCAATTTGCAGTGGCAAAATAATGTTCATTAGACCAATCATGAACGGCATCGCCATAAAGATGATCATGATCACCCCATGCGCCGTAAAAATTTGGTCGTAATGTTCAGGTGGTAAGTAACCACTTGCACCGCCCGTAGCCATTGCTAATTGTAATCGCATCATAATGGCATCAGCAAAGCCGCGGAATAACATAATAAGCGCAAGAATGATGTACATAACCCCTAAGCGCTTATGATCAATTGACGTGATCCAGTCGTGCCAAAGCACGCCCCATTTTTTATATTTTGTTACTAAGCCTGCAACTAGCAAGCCTAAGACAGCAACCACCGTCATGGTAACCATGATAATTGGTTCATGAAACGGGATTGCGTCTAATGTTAATTTACCTAACAACGACATGATTATTCCTCGTCCTCGCCGTGCCCTTTATGAGCAGAGTGCTCAGGCATTGCGTGTTGCATTGCACCGTGTGAGCCATGCGCTTGCATATACTTCATTACAATTGAATGAAACATATCTTTGTCTACACTGGCATAGTATTTAACTGGGTCGTATTCACTTGGCTTAGCTAGTTCAACATAGGTCTTTTTAGTAAGCGCAGACCCTGAATTTTTCACCTTATTTACCCATGCATCAAAGTCAGCTTGGGTTGGCGTGGCGATAGCATTAAACTTCATGCCTGTGAAACCTGCCCCACTGTAGTTAGCAGAGAAACCTTTAAAAGTACCCGGTTCATCAGCTATTAGATGCAGTTTGGTTTCCATGCCTGCCATTGAATAAATTTGGCTACCAAGCTGAGGTATGAAAAACGAGTTCATGGTGCTTTCTGAGGTAATCTTGTATTGAACAGGCACGTTAGCGGGAAACACCAACTCGTTGACTGTCGCAATGCCTTGCTCAGGGTAGATAAATAACCATTTCCAATTTAAAGACACCACTTCAACAGTGAGATGCTCACCTTTCCCTTCTAGCGGTTTATAAGGGTCAAGCTCTTGCGTTGACTGCCAGGTGATCACACCTAAAATAACCACGATGATAATAGGAACAGCCCACACCACCGCTTCAATCTTGTTAGAGTGAGCCCACTTAGGAGCATAAATTTCTTGGTCTCGTCCATCACGGTATTTCCATGCAAAATAAATTGTCATGGCAATCACTGGGATTACAACAATCAGCATTAATACCGTTGCTACGATGATTAAATACTTTTCGTCGGCCCCAATTTGACCTTTTGGATCAAGTACCCCGCCTTCACAGCCAGTCAAAGCCAGCACTAAAGACGCTAGAGCAATATTACAAAGGTTACGAATTGACAAAGGAATATCCTACAACCTAAAAGTTAACACTTGTCGATAAGTACACGACGCTTTTCTGTAGCAACGAGCGGCCACAGATATCCCTAGCCACATAACGAGCACAATTTATCGCCACGTTAAGAGAGGGAATAGTTAGGTTAGCTGACTGAAATTTGGACGTAGAAAGCCCACTAGGTGCTTAGTAAAGACAACTTAGAAAACGACTAAAATGGCTGAACTTAAGCAGCAAAGCTTATTTACAGACAACCACTTACACGAGGAGGAGCACGACAGCCATGTGCGCTGTGTACTACTAAAGACTTTATCGTTTCACGTGCAGCGAAGGCCGCTTTACGTAAAATGACACCTGCACGACGCGCAGGAAAGAAATGGAAGACCAACCAGCATAAGCCAATTAATAATTGGCAAGACACCACGGGGTAAGCTAAAAAGCTCAATACATTAAGTAACGGTGTTTCATACAAAGCACCTTCGCTTAATAAACTTCTTAACTCATGTGCATCTTCTACCGCACCGTTAATTAGCATGGCTGAATTAATGATCAGCAAGGCTAAAACAGACAACAGTTCTTTGCCAGCAAAAAACGCACGCGCAGCTAATTGCAATCTAGCGAAACTAGATTGTTTAACACCTTGTGACGGATTAATTACTCGCAAAACACATGCCTTTTTATAACTTTGGCCGCAATAAAAGTAGACGCTCTACCCTATAATTAAGCGCGGCAACTTGATCTTCATCAATAAAGTTTCAGTAATTACTGAAATTTCGATGTGGAGTATAACAAAGTCAACGTACGGTACAAGTAGAATTTAACAGTACTGCGTTAAGCATCGTTTATTCAACTGATAAATAAATGTAAACAACCCCAAAATATGAAGCTAAGCATCTAAAAAAGCTAGAGTATTTAATATAGCAAAAAGCAATGCCTAAAAAGAAAATTGCATAAAAATGGCGTTTAAACACATACCTACTCAGTATCTACTTGTATTGTGTTACTGAACAAGGATTAGCCAAGAGAGCTAAAATATAATATTCTTCATTAAAACATGATTAAGAATAATAGAGTTATATATGTACCAGTATGCACTTACCACCGCCTTATTACTTAGCAGTTCTCATGCATTTGCAAACAGCATTGAAGACACCAGAGTTCATGGATTCGATAAGCCAGCAATTTATTACAGCGATATAGAACCCCAACTAAAAAAAGCTGCTATGCACCCTGCAATTACTTTGCAACAGCTAGGTAGCTCATACCAAGGGCAACCAATAAATGCACTTGATATTGGCTCTGGCGCTATTAAAGTAATGATGTGGAGCCAAATGCATGGCGACGAAAACACCGCAACGGCAGCACTAATGGATTTTTTAACCTTTATCACAGCGCCTGAAAACGCGGCATGGTTAAAAGAGTGGCAAACAAAGCTTACACTGCGCATTATTCCTATGGTTAACCCTGACGGTGCCGCCATTCAAACGCGTCACAATGCACAAGGGATCGATCTAAATCGTGATGCGAAAGCTCTGCGCACCCAAGAAGGGCAAATTTTAATGGCGGCTGCAACGCAATTTAAGCCTGATTTTGGCTTTAACTTACACGATCAAAATGCCTATTATGGGGCTGGCAAAAAAGGCAAACAAGCAACCATCTCTGTGCTCGCACCGGCTTACAATGAAGCACGTGAAATTAATACCACGCGTGCAGAAGCGATGCAGTTTACGGCCCATTTAGCAGCCACGGTAGAAAACATGATCCCCGGCCACTTAGGCAAATACAACGACAGCTACTCATACCGCAGTTTTGGTGATACGTTTTCTGAAAAAGGGATTCGCACTATTTTAATTGAATCGGGTGCTTACCCTCAGGATCCAAACCGTCAAGTAGCGCGAAAAGTTAACCGTGTTCTTTATAAAAAGGCGATTGATTCTTTAGTAACGGGTGATTGGAAAAAAGCCACTGTAGCGCAGTATCATGCAATCCCATTTAATGCGAAAGATAATTGGGTCGACCTACTCATTGATGATGTGATGGTAAACAGTGAGATGGGTGACTACCAGATTGATATTGCCATAAATGATAAGGGTAGATTGCCTACCATCAAAGAACTCGGCGATATAAGTAGTATTCGCCAAGGTTACCAGGCATTAGATGCCAGCAAATTGAGCTTTAATATAGGCAACAGCTACATTATTACTAAACCAATCACATTGACTGACAGCACTTATAAGGCGTTATTAAAAGAAGGCTATAGCTGTTTCTCAGGTCAGGTGCATAAACTCACGAATAACTCACAATGGCCTGTATATACGTGTCCAAGTGTGTTCACCTCGATTCCAACACTTCATGCTCCTGCAGCCTTTTTGCTAACAGCAAACCATGCAAATCAATATGCCGTCTTGGGTGCTAAATTAATTGGGTTGAACTAGGTGCCTATTCGAGAATAAAAAAGCGCGGGCATTAAAAAAGCGCCCCTTAGGCGCTTTTTTGTGTGGTTACAGAATTTGATTCTCTTTCCACGCTTGTTCTTTTGCCATGCGCTTTTTACGCTTGTCACATGGATCATCACAGTCACAGGCTTTATCGATACCCACGGCACCTAAGCCACCGCAGCTACTGGCCATTGATTTCTTTTGCACAATCATGCCCACAGCCATCGCTGCCACAATTAAAATAAGTAGACCAAAAGTAAGAAGAAAAAGTGACATTGCTTTGCCCCTATCGTCAGCAATTAAATCAAGCCCAGTCGACTGGGCTGCACGTATTATAAACTGCTTCTTGCTCTGCTACAAATATGGTTTAAAGGCAGGGCTAGAATAAGTGACCAAGCCATTGTCTGACTTAGCAATTAAATACACTGGCAGGTCATGTTGTTCAGCGTATTTTTGTGCCCGCTCCATTCCCATTACCGTCAGTGCTGTTGCTAAACCATCAGCCGTCATTGCCGAAGGGTGCAATACGGTAACAGACACCAAATCATGGCGGCTTGGCATACCCGTCACAGGGTCGATTAAGTGGCTATAGGTTACCCCATCCATCTCGTAGAAAATGCGATAATCACCCGACGTTGCAATGCCATTCGTGCCCGGCTCAATCACTTTATGTACTTTGCGCACACCCGGCTCAGCGTCGGGTTGTTCGATAGCGATTTTCCAGGTGATATTATCTGGCTTGATACCTGACACACGAAGCTCGCCGCCAATTTCGACCATATAATTTTCTAAGCCATGGCTTTCAATTACTTGCGCAACCTTATCAATACCGTAGCCTTTTGCTGTTGCTGAAAATGATAATTCTAAGCCATCCACCGTCTTCAGAAGACCAGCATCGCTTAACTGAAGCTTATCAACACCAATTTTCGCGACCATATCAGCCAGCGCTTCATCGCTTGGGCGTTTAGTCGGTTTTTTATCTGGACCAAAGCCCCATAAATCAATTAGTGGACCCATCGTCACATCAAGGGTTTTTGTAGATTCACCCAAACGAATAGACTCCGCAACGACCTGACGAAAATCATCACTGATGGGCATAACCTGCCCTGCAGGCAAGCGATTAAATTGATTAATTTCTGAGTCTGGTATATACGTCGACATCGATTGATTAACCTCTTTCAACACTTGCTTAATTTCAGGGTGCAAATCAATCCCTTCTAGCTTAGAAGGTTCAGCAAATACTTTAATGTGGTATGTCGTTCCCATGGTCTTACCTTCAAGATAGAGCTCTTGGGCTTTATCTGCTTGGCTGCAACCAGCCATGAGTAAAGTAACAGTTAGTAGGAAAAAGGCCACAAAGCCTTGGCGATAAAACACTTTATTCATAGCAACTCACCTTTTGGATACCAATCGACAGTGGTATAGAAATAAAAAAGCCTCGTAACACGGTGTGCTACGAGGCTTGTATTCTAACCAAAACTAATTGTTTTGTGTATGGGTGTTAGCCACCGAAGTCATCTAATAAGATGTTTTCGTCTTCTACACCTAAGTCTTTAAGCATGTTGATAACAGCTGCATTCATCATTGGAGGACCACACATGTAGAACTCACAATCTTCTGGCGCTTCATGATCTTTCAAGTAGTTTTCATAAAGTACGTTATGGATGAAGCCTGTGTAACCTTCCCAGTTATCTTCTGGTTGTGGATCAGACAGTGCTGTATGCCATACAAAGTTATCATTTTCTGCTGCTAAGCCGTCGAAATCTTCAACATAGAACATTTCACGCTTAGAACGCGCACCATACCAGAAGCTCATCTTACGCTTAGATTTTAAGCGCTTAAGTTGGTCAAAGATATGTGAACGCATTGGTGCCATACCTGCACCACCACCTACGAATACCATTTCTGCATCAGTGTCTTTCGCGAAGAATTCACCGAATGGACCAGAAATAGTAACCTTATCGCCTGCTTTAAGTGACCAAATGTACGACGACATTTTACCACATGGAAGGCTTAGGTCTCTTGGCGGCGGCGTAGCGATACGCACGTTAAGCATAATAATGCCTTCTTCTTCTGGGTAGTTAGCCATTGAGTAAGCACGAATTGTTTCGTCGTCTACCTTAGACTCCAGATCGAAGAAACCAAAGTGGTTCCAGTCGCCACGATATTCTTCAGGAATATCGAAGTCAGCGTATTTAACGTGGTGCGCAGGGGCTTCGATTTGAATATAACCACCGGCACGGAACGGAACTGATTCGCCATCAGGAATTTGTAACTTAAGTTCCTTGATAAACGTTGCTTTGTTATCGTTTGAGATAACTTCACAATCCCACTTCTTAACACCGAAAATTGACTCTTCAAGTTCAATTTCCATGTCGTTTTTAACATTAACCTGACACGCTAAACGGCAGCCTTCACGAGCTTCACCTTTAGAGATGTGATCAAGTTCTGTTGGTAAGATATCGCCGCCACCTTCTTTAATGTGTACACGACACTGGCCACATGAGCCACCGCCACCACATGCAGATGATACGAAAATACCTGAATCAGACAGCGCGCCTAATAGCTTGCTACCTGCAGATGTTTTAATAGCTTTTTCTGGGTCGCCATTAATACCGATGATGATATCGCCGCTTGCAACTAACTTAGATTTAGCACCAATGATGACTAAAACTAGTAGTACAACGATAGCGATGAAAACACCAACACCTAAGAAAATCTCATTCATGATTTATCCTCGCTACCTTAAAGTGAAATACCAGAGAATGACATAAAGCCAAGACCCATAAGACCAACAGTGATGAAGGTAATACCTAAACCACGTAAGCCATCAGGAACGTCTGAGTACTTCATTTTTTCACGGATACCAGCAAGTAATGTAATTGCTAGTGCCCAGCCCACACCTGAACCGATACCATAAACAACAGACTCGCCGAAGTTATAGTTACGCTCAACCATGAAAGATACCGCACCGAAGATCGCACAGTTAACTGTGATCAAAGGTAAGAAGATACCTAACGCGTTGTATAGTGCAGGGAAGAACTTATCTAATGCCATTTCAAGAATTTGTACAAGTGCTGCAATAACACCGATAAATGTCAAGAAACGTAAGAAGCTAAGGTCTGCTTCTGGGTAGCCAAGCCACTCTAATGCACCCGGTGCAAGAACAGCGTGGTAAACCAAGTTATTTACTGGCACTGAAATACCCAATACCACGATAACTGCCACACCTAGGCCGATTGATGTAGTTACTTTCTTTGATACTGCAAGGAAAGTACACATACCTAGGAAGAAGGCTAAAGCTAAGTTTTCAATGAAAACCGCTTTTACAAATAAACTAATATAATGTTCCACTGCTCGCCCCTTACGCTTTTGCTTCTACTTGGTCTTTCTTAACGGTACGAAGTACCCAAATGAATAAACCAATAATGAAGAATGCACTCGGTGGTAAAATCAATAGACCCATTGGTTGATACCAGCCACCATTTTGTACAAGTGGGATAATATCAACACCGAATAGTGAACCTTTACCGAATAACTCACGGATGAAACCAACCGTTAATAGCACGACTGAGTAGCCTAAACCATTACCGATACCGTCTAAGAAAGACATCAGTGGTGGTGATTTCATTGCGTATGCTTCCGCACGACCCATTACGATACAGTTAGTAATGATTAGACCAACGAATACAGATAGCTCTTTTGCAGTTGCGTAAGAGAATGCCTGTAAAACTTGGTCAACAACGATTACCAGTGACGCAATGATCGTCATTTGCACGATAATACGTACAGATGATGGGATCTGGTTACGAATACATGAGATAAAGAAGCTAGAAAACGCAGTTACAAGTGTCAATGCGATTGACATGATTAGTGCATTTTTTAAGCTTGATGTAACCGCTAGCGCAGAACAAATACCAAGTACTTGAAGTGCGATTGGGTTATTTGCGAATACCGGGCCAAATAGGACCGACTTCATTTCTTTAGTATCAGCCATTATTTCAACGCTCCTTCACGTACTTTCGCAAGGAATGGACCAAAGCCATGCTCGCCAGTCCAGAAGTCAACTGTATGATCAACACCGTTTGACGTTAACGTTGCACCTGAAAGACCATCGATTTGATGTTCATTGCTCGCACCGCTCTTCATGATATTGATTGGTAACTCTTTACCTTGCCATTTAGCAGTCCATTGTGGGTTTTGAATCTCACCACCAAGACCAGGCGTTTCATTGTGCTTGAAGAAATTGATGTTCTTAACAGTTTCACCATCGCTCTCAAGCGCTAAGAAGCCATACATTACACCCCAAAGGCCGTAACCTTGGATTGGAAGAATGATTGCATCTGTAGAACCATCTGCTTTTTTCGAGATATAAACAGGTGAATTTTTCGTCATACGCTGGATACCCGCGATGTCTTTAATTCCTTCTGCTTTCAACGCAAAGCTACGCGCTTGGTCGAATTTAGATTTCTCGAAATCAAATGAGTTAGGATCAACACCTTCAACAAACTCACCTGTGCTCATATCTACTACGCGTGCTTCAATTTTTGAGTTGAAGGTATCTGAAACAGTACCCGAAACTTCAATGTCTGCAGCCGCTAAGATATTACGCTGAATATCTTGTGTTTTGTTAGCTTGCTGTAAAGGACGAAGCTGAACTGAAGCAAACGATACGATGATTGCACACACTAAACATAGTGCAACAACAACGGTTAGCGTTTTGCCGATTGATTCGTTATTACTAGACATTACGTGCCAACCTCCGCTTGATATTAGCTTGCACTACAAAGTGATCGAATAATGGCGCAAATAAGTTAGCAAATAAGATTGCTAGCATCATACCTTCTGGGAATGCCGGGTTAACAACACGGATCATTACAACCATAAAGCCGATTAACGCACCGTAAGCGAACTTACCTTTGTCTGTGAATGATGCAGATACTGGGTCTGTTGCCATGAAGAACATACCAAATGCAAAACCACCCAATACTAAGTGCCAGTGCCAAGGCATAGCAAATACAGCGTTCGTTTCAGAACCAACCGTGTTTAGTAAGAATGACGTTGCAACCATACCTAGGAAAACACCTAGCACGATACGCCATGAAGCGATACGCACATAAATCAGGAATAAACCACCGATTAATAGTGCAAGTGTTGATGTTTCACCAACAGAACCTTGAATGAAACCGTAGAATGCATTCCACCATAGTTCCATGTTGCTGTAATCAAGTGAGCCAACAACTGCCTGACCTAGCATAGTTGCACCAGAGAATGAATCTACTGCTGTCCATACTGTGTCACCTGAAATTTGTGCAGGGTATGCGAAGAATAAGAACGCACGACCAGCAAGCGCAGGGTTTAGGAAGTTACGACCTGTACCACCAAAGATCTCTTTAGCGATTACAACACCAAACGTAATACCTAGCGCAACTTGCCATAGTGGAATCGTTGCAGGCAGGATTAGTGCAAATAATACAGACGTTACGAAGAAACCTTCATTTACTTCGTGCTTACGCACTGAAGCAAATAATACTTCCCAGAAACCACCGACAATAAATGTTGTCGCGTAGATTGGTAGGAAGAAGCAGGCACCGTAAAACATTTTTGCGCCCCAACCTGATTCAGCAGATAATTCACCGCCAAACAATTGGAACAGACCAACTTGCCACGAGTTTGCTAGTTCAAAACCTTGTGCAAGCGCACCTGCGGCCTGATGACCGATGTTGAACATACCAAAGAACATAGCAGGGAACGTCGCCATCCACACTAAAATCATCATACGTTTTAGGTCGATGTTATCGCGAACGTGTGTTTTGCCTTTATTTACGTAACCAGGCGTGTAAAAAATAGTCGCTGCAGCTTCGTAAAGCGCATACCATTTTTCGTGTTTACCACCCGGTTCAAAATGCGGCTCAATATCTTCTAGAAATTTCTTTAAACCCATCTCTCTAGCCTTCCTTCTCGATCGTAGTCAAGCAATCGCGTAGGATTGAACCGTACTCGTATTTACCTGGACAAACGAAGGTACATAACGCTAAATCTTCTTCATCAAGCTCTAGAGCACCTAACGTTATAGCACTATCAAGGTCACGTGCGATTAAGTCACGTAGCAATAATGTAGGTAAGATGTCTAAAGGCATAACACGCTCATAGCTACCAATTGGAACCATGGCACGCTTAGAACCACCTGTCGAAGTCGTCATGTTGAATAGACGGCTTGGCGTTAGGTGAGATAAGAAGGTACGTGTTACTGAGAACTTGTCAGAACCTGGCGCAATCCAACCAAACAATTCTTTTTCGCGACCTTCAAGTAATACAGATACTTGAACATGGTAACGACCTAAGAACGCATGTGGACCTTGTGAAATAGAACCTGATAAAACAGAACCAGAAATAACACGGTTATCACCGTCTTCTAATTCACCAGCGACTAAATCATCTAAAGAAGCACCTAACTGAGTTTTCACTAAGCGTGGGTTTTTAACACGAGGACCTGCAAGCGAAACAACACGATCTGTGAAGATTTCACCTGTTAGGAATAAATTACCAAAGGCAATAACGTCTTGGTAACCTAAGTGCCAAACCTGCTTGCTAGCAGAAACTGGGTCTAAGTGATGAATGTGTGTACCCACTAGGCCTGCCGGGTGTTTGCCACCAAACTCATGTACTTCTACTTGAGGGATTGATGAACTAGGCACTTGGCTACCAGCGTGTTTACAAACAAATACTTTGCCGTCAGTTAAACGAGATACCACCGCTAAACCCGCTTCAAATGCTGCAGAATTCTCAGCAATAATAACTGCAGGATCTGCAGCTAACGGGTTAGTGTCGATAGCCGTTACAAAAATAGAGCTAGGATTTGCATCCAACGCAGCTATTCTGCTGAATGGGCGAGCACGAAGTGCTGTCCATTGGCCTGACTGAACAAGTACTTCTTTCACTTTTTCACGGTCTAAGCTCGAAAGCTCGTCGGCCTTGAAAGAGTCAAAGGTGATTTGCTCACTGCCATTAACTTCAATAACAACAGATTGCAGCACACGTTTAGCACCACGATTAATTTCTTTAACTACCCCAGAAGCTGGTGCAGTAAATAATACGCCTGGGTTCTTTTTGTCTTCAAAAAGTACCTGGCCTTTTTTGACTTGGTCATCCACGCGGACATGCATGGTTGGACGCATACCAATATATTCTTCACCTAGCACAGCTACACGTTTGACGGCAGAGCCATCATGAATAACTTGCTGAGGTGCGCCCTCTATCGGTAAATCCAGACCTTTTTTTATGTTGATCATACGCACTTGCATTACATTAACGGAAAGAAACTGAAAAATCGTACCAACTACGTCGCTCTTTGATATGCTCAAGTCAAATTCTTAGTATCTAAGAACAGCTTGTTTAACACCCCAAACAAGCAACGCAGTAAACTCCTCACATATATTGCCCGAATTTTAACATCAATCAGGGTGACTATGCGAGAGCAAATATTAAATTTATACGACTGATGTGATTATTTAGACTACAAAATCCATTTGAATAAAATTCAATATAGACCAAAGTGCTATTGATGCCGTTTTATTTTAGAGAAAAAACAAAAAAGTCGCTTAAAAAAGCGACTTTTATAAATTTAACGTTTTTTATCGATTAATCGATCAACTGAGAAATTTCAACAACAGGATTCACATCTTGCTCGTAATCAACGCTGTCGATACCAAAACCGAATAAACGTAAAAACTCATTATGGTAACCCACGTAATCGGTTAATTCGTCAATCGTTTCTGTATCAACGGTATCCCAAACATGTTGTACACGTGCTTGCACATCGTCTTCCAACTCTTTGTAGTTTTGGAATAAATGACCACCGTCATCAAAACGAGGCGTGTCGCCGTAAAGGTTTTCAGTAAATAGCGCGTGAATTTGCTCAATGGTGCCTTCGTACGTACCGTCTGCTTTCATTACTTTAAATAATGCAGAGATATAAAGTGGCATAATTGGAATTGCCGAGCTTGCCTGCGTTACCACAGCATTTAAAGAAGACACATACGCTTCGCCATTTAAGTCTTTTGTTGACTCTTTAATCGCTTGCGTTGCACGGTCAAGGTCTTCTTTTGCTTTACCAATTGTCGCATGGCCGTAAATTGGCCACGTTAACTCTTTACCAATATAGGTATACGCTGTTGTTTTGAAGTTATCAGCAAGTACATCGGCTTCTTTTAATGCATCAATCCACATTTCCCAATCTTCACCGCCCATTACTTTAATTGTATTGTCGATGTCTTCTTGGCTTGCCGCTTCAACCGTTACTTCATCAATCACACGCTTAGACGTATTTAAGTTTTTAGTCGTGATATCTGAACCGATTGGCTTTAATGTAGACGAATATGTCTCACCCGTATTTGGGTCTGTACGACGTGGTGACGCTAAGCTGTAGATAACTAAATCAACTTTACCTAAGTCTGCTTTGATAGTCTCAATTGCTTTTTGCTTGATTTCATTTGAAAACGCATCGCCATTGATGTTTTTAGACCACAGACCAGCTTCTTCCGCAGCGGCTTGGAATGCAGCGGTGTTGTACCAGCCAGCAGACCCTGTTTTACGTTCTGCCCCTTCTTTTTCGAAGAAGATACCTAAGGTGTTTGCGCCGCCACCAAATGCAGCCGTAATACGTGATGCTAGGCCGTAACCTGTTGACGCACCAATGACTAATACATTTTTAGGTGCATTGCTTAGTGGTCCTTGCGCTTTCACATAATTAATTTGTTCTTGTACGTGCTCAGCACACCCTACTGGATGCGCGTTAGTGCAGATAAATCCACGAATTTTAGGCTTAATGACCATTGATCATCCTATATCTATCACAATAAAAATTAGCGCTAGTTTAAAGGCTAATAGTAAAAATACAGGTCTGATCAGTCATATAAAATATATAACTGATCACACCATCCAATTAATCAAACTTAGAACCGCCCATACACGCAGGTGATTCAGGCGCTTGCCCTTGATGTTGTGCAAATTCATCAGGCGTAAACGTGTGTATCGCTAAAGCATGAATATGATTAGCAAGCTCATCTTTTAGTAACTCATTTATTTGACGATGACGGGCTAGTAAGCGCTTACCTGCGAACTCTTCACTCACTACAATCACTTTAAAATGTGAATCAGTGCCGCGACTATGCATATGACTTTCATTAACAACATTCAGGTGCTTGCACTGAATACCCGCGGCGAGCTTTTGCTCAATTTGTTGTTGCATTGACATCTGTCATAAACCTTTTAGCAAAATAATTGGGCGTTACTATATCAAGGGGATGGTTCATTTTTCCAATGATTTTACATTATTGATCTAAAGGTCAGGTTAATTCGAGGGTGCTTAAGCTTTTGCTGCTTAGGTAAACTATGCAGATAATCCCGTTGGCTTGTGCCATTCATTACTAAGCAACTGCCACTTTGTAGCACGATACTCTGTTGCTCATTGGTGTGTTTATGTTTTATTTTGAACACACGCTCAGCCCCCAGCGAAATAGACGCAATCGTCGGTTGCTTGCCAAGTTCGGGTTCATCATCACTGTGCCACCCCATACAGTCGTGGCCATCTCGATACAAATTAACCAATAAAGCATTAAAAGGTATCTGTAACTGCGCCGTTAAACGTTTTCGCATAGCATCCAGCACATCAGGCCAAGGTTCAACAATCAATTTTGATCCTGAGTAAGCGTAATTAACGTTTTCATCAGCAATAAAACATTGCAAGCGTGGGATAACATGACGTTTGCCATACACCGTAATTTCGGGCTGTTGCCAATGTAGGTTTTGCTCTAAGTAATAAAATAAGTCGAGACTTTTTTGGGCACTAAGAGCTTGGGCCTGATAAGAAAAGCCATTTGGTAGATGATTAGGGTTGGCGTTTGGCTGTTGCATGTTAGAATTTACCTATACTTAAATACTTATCGTAAAAACATGATGACCACCCAAGCACAGCTCGGTGATAGCACCTATACCCTTGAACGTTTTCCTTTAGATCAAAAAAATCGTAGCCTCCAGGCCTGGGACTCTGCTGATGAGTACCTAATTGATTATGTACATGAACACCATTCACACGCAAATTCTGTCCTTATTCTCAATGACAGCTTTGGGGCATTGGCATGTGCATTTAACCAGTTAACCGTTTATTCAGTTAATGATTCGTATATTGCCCATCAGGCCACCCTTTATAATTTAAACGCCAATGAGTTAAAAGCGGATTCGTTAACGCGCTTAAACTCACTTGAGAGTTTACCAAACCACGTTGATTTAGTGATCTTAAAAGTGCCACGAAATTTAGGCTATTTGCAACATCAATTAGCAGCGATTAGTGCAGCATTACCTGCTGGTATTGATGTAATAGCCGCGGGAAAAACTAAAGAGATTCATAACTCGACAATAAAAGCGTTTAGCCAGTTTATCGGTGAAACAACAACCAGCTTAGCCGTAAAAAAATCACGCTTAGTCATAAGTAAAACAAGTGGATTAGATAAACACGCTGCATTTCCGGTTAGCTGGCCACTGGAGGGCAGCGAATTTGAAATTCAAAATCACGCAAATGTTTTCTCGCGCGATTCATTAGATATCGGCGCCCGCTTTTTCTTTAACTATTTACCACAAACCAGTAAAGCGCGCAGTATCATCGATTTAGGTTGTGGCAATGGTGTGGTGGGTTTAATGGCTTTAAAACGTTGCCCTAAAGCACAGCTTACGTTTGTTGATGAATCGTATATGGCGGTTGAGTCAGCACGACTCAATGTTGAAACTAATTTACCCGAACAATTAGCACACTGTGAGTTTGTGCAAAACGACTGCTTAACCGATTTTGCAGCGAATAGTGTTGACCTGGTGTTATGCAACCCACCTTTTCATCAGGCGCAAGCTGTCACAGACCACATTGCTTGGCAGATGTTTAAACAAGCTAAACAGACGCTTAAACCTGGCGGCGAGTTAAGAATAATTGGTAATCGTCATTTAGACTATCATGAAAAATTAAAGCGTATGTTCGGCAACTGTAAGTTATTAGGTTCTAATAAAAAGTTTGTCGTGCTTAGTGCGATTAAAAATAATTAATGGAGCAATATAAATGAGAAAAATACTTCCTTTATGTGCGGTGCTTTTGCTGGCTGCGTGCAGCAATCAACCAAATCAGTTAATTTTAAACCCCGTATATCAAAGCGGTAAAATCACTCAAATTAATAGTAATGTGAGCACCAGTGTCATTGATTTACGTGGTGACAATGTGACGTTAAAAATTATTGAATCAGATAAAACCAAAACGCTTGCAAGCCCAGGTATTACCGACTCTGTTAAAAGTGCACTTGATAGCGCTTTGAGCCGCAATGGAGTCAGTATTTCTAATCTTGCCACCACGCGTTTCGAAATTGATATCCATAAATTACAAGCAGTGGTCACTGAAAAAATGATGACTCACACCAGCGCCGCAAGCATCGAGTTTGGTGTGCGAGTTATCAGAAACGACAGTAGCTTCAGTAAAGTCTACCATGGCAATGCGAACCTTGAAGGCCCTCTAAGCCATGACCGAGCCAAAATTGAGAGTCAGCTGAATAAGTTGACTGAACAATTAATTACCCGCATTGTATCTGACCCAGAATTAATCGCCTATTTAGAAGGTTAACTATGAAGCGCATTTTATTACTTAGTTTTATTTTATTATTTGCTCACAGTTCATTCGCGGCAACTGAAGGTAAATTTATTCAAAAAGACAACATGTTTCCACGGGTCGAAATAGTGACCACGTTGGGAAGTATTGTTGTTGAAATGGACCGCTCTCGCGCCCCTATAACGGTCAATAACTTCTTAACTTATGTGGCCGACGGCAGCTATCAAGGAAGCGTGTTTCATCGCGTTGAACGTGATGAAGATAATGAACGCGACTTTGTAATTCAAGGGGGAGGTTACGATAAAGACTACGACGGTCTGCACGAAAACGACCCTATCTTCAACGAGAGCGGTAACGGTCTAAAAAATGACATGTACAGTATCGCCATGGCCTATCAAGACCGCAAACCGCACTCAGGTACACGTCAATTCTTCTTTAACATGGATGACAACGATCACTTAAATCCGGGCCGTGATTGGGGATTTGCTGTGTTTGGTATGGTTATGGATGGTTATGAGACCTTAGACAAGATCATGCGTGTTGAAACTGCATTCAATGAAAAAATAGGTTACAGCTTTGTGCCTAAAACCCCTGTCGT
The DNA here is from genome assembly GCF_053628915.1 of Pseudoalteromonas sp. MBR-15. Taxonomy (NCBI): domain Bacteria; kingdom Pseudomonadati; phylum Pseudomonadota; class Gammaproteobacteria; order Alteromonadales; family Pseudoalteromonadaceae; genus Pseudoalteromonas; species Pseudoalteromonas sp. MBR-15. Next base: position 42,701 of record NZ_JBRJHH010000012.1, on the reverse strand, counting down.
TATTTTAAATGTAAAAGTACTCGAAGCTAATCAATAATAATTAGGGGGCTTGGCGCCCCCACAAACACGGCAACACTATGACAAAAACCCTTTCAATTTCAGAGTACTTTTCGTACTTCAAAGACAAACGTCTGATCAATATTTTTATCTTCGGCATTAGCAGTGGCTTTCCTTGGGTACTGATTGGCTCGGTGATGTCAGCATGGCTGAAAGATGAAGGGTTAAGCCGCAGCATGATTGGCTTATTTGGCATTGTGTTTGGTGCATACAGTATTAACTTTTTATGGTCTCCGTTGGTCGACCGCGTAAAGTTGCCAGTATTATTTAAATGGCTTGGCCAGCGTCGCGGCTGGATTTTGCTTTGTCAGTCAGTGATTTTTATAGGCACCTTTTCACTGGCAGGACTAGATATCAAAGCGAACCTTTGGTTTGCTGCTGCACTGTGTTTAGTTATCGCCATTGCCTCTGCCACTCAAGATATAGCCATTGATGCGTTTCGTATTGATACGTTAAGCGAGAATGAAAGCCATAAAGCGACCGCAGCCGCCGCTATGGCGACATCAGGTTGGTGGAGTGGCTACGCACTATTAGGTGCCCTGCCCTTTTATATGGCAGATATTCCATCCATTGACTGGCCCCAAGTTTATTTTTTCTTATCCGTTGTCATGCTGCTATTAATGAGCAGTGTGTTTTGGGCAAAAGAGCCTGAATCAAACCGTGAAGTTGTCCAAGCTGAACTTGAGCACACCTACCAGCAAAAACTCGCTGGGGGACAGCAAACGCGATTTGCCAAAGTACTTGCATGGTTAGCGGTAACCGTTTTTGATCCATTTAGAACCTTCTTTGCACGCAACGGGGTAAAAACCGCGCTCGCGCTACTAGCGTTTATCTTCTTATTTAAAATAGGGGAAGCATTTTTAGGGCGCATGTCTATCGTGTTTTACAAAGAGATCGGTTTTAGTAATAGCGACATCGCTACCTTCTCAAAAGTGGGTACCGCTTTTCTTACTATCGCTTTTACTTTCGTAGGTAGTCTATTCAATCAGCGCTACGGCATTGTAAAAGGCTTATTTATCAGTGGTATTGCAATGGCTGCTTCTAACCTAGCCTTTGCGTGGATTGCCGTGGCAGGCCCTAAATTAAGCCTATACGCGTTTGCTATTATTGTTGATGGCTTTACACAAGCTTGGTCACTCGTTGCCATGGTGGCGTTTATATCAATGCTCTGTGACCGAGCCTTCAGTGCAACGCACTACGCCTTGCTTGCCTCATTAGGAAATTTAGGCCGAACTCTACTCTCAAGCTACAGTGGTGTGGTGATTGATGACTGGTTATCAGGGAATTGGGCACTGTTTTTTGTGCTTACTGCCGTTATGGTTATTCCGTCGCTGGTATTTTTATTCTTAATACGCCACAAACTTTATGCATTAGAAAGCAACTATCATAAGAGCAATTAACAAAATAAGAACGCATGTGATTAAATGTAACCAGTATTTAGAGGGGTCTTAAATAGTGCATCCATGCACTATTTGCATTACCACGCACGCTAAGGGCTGCCTGCGTGTAATGAATAATTAAGCTTCTTTAAGTAAGTTAAGACCTTCGTATGGGTCCACTTCTAGCGCATCACAATAGCGCATAAATTCGATTACATCTAAACGACGTTCTTGGTTTTCAATTTTACCAATGAACGAATGCGGCGTACCTAAAACCTGTGCTAGGCTGCGCATTGTATGGCCTTTCTCATGGCGTTTAGTTTTTAACCATTTTGTTAATTTTGAATTTTCTTCAGAAGAAACTGTTTTACCCATCATAAAATACATCTCCTACTAGATGATTCAAGTTAATAAATTTAGAGCGAAATTTTGCCCGTCTCACTCTTGGACACATTATATACTAATAACTTTTTCTGTGAACGGTTAATTATACAAATGTCCATTTTTTAGGTATAGACCGTTTTTGTGAACAAGTCTAAGTTTAAGCTAAAATTAAAGCACAAGCTCTATTATTAGTTGCTTAACTGTACCAAAAAATCGATCAATTGGAACCTTGTAAAATTGAAAATATAACTTTAAAAATTGCATACTTATGCTTAAAGTGTATGTAAATACTGAAAAAGGCTAGGAAATGTTTCGTATATTATTTTTGTTGCCAATTGTACTCTGTGTAGCGTGGTACCTTTTTTTAAAACAAAATCGTGTACCAATTAAGCAAGGCAAAAAAGGGTTCGTCTATATTTTGATCATATCTGGAGTGGTTTTAGGCTTTTTCTTACTAATGATTAAAGTGACCCAACACTAGGGTCACTTTCTATTAACTAGCGCGCGCGATCTCGTAGCATAAGCAAGCAGGGTGTTAACACCAGCGTTAAAACTGTTGCAAATGTTAACCCGCCCGCTACGGCCGTTGCTAATTGCACCCACCACTGCGTAGAAGGTGCCCCAAAGTCGATTTGGCGATTAAATAAGTCAATGTTGACCTGTAGCACCATCGGCATTAAGCCAAGAATTGTCGTAACGGTAGTAAGCAGTACGGGCCGTAAACGCTGTGCCCCTGTTCTGAGGATTGCATCTTTTGCAGCCAAGCCCTGCTGACGCAACACGTTATAAGTGTCAATCAGCACAATATTATTATTAACGACAATCCCTGCCAGTGAAATTACGCCAATACCCGACATAACAATACCAAAGGGCTGTTGAAGTACAATTAAACCTAGGAATACACCAACAGTTGAGAATAACACGGCACTTAAAATTAAAAATGCCTGATAGAAACTATTAAACTGAGTAACTAAAATAATCCCCATCACGAACAAGGCAACTACAAATGCTTGCTCAAGAAAAAGCTCTGACTCATCTTGATCTTCAGTTTCACCCCGCACTTTAATTTTTACTCGCGGGTCGAGACCTTGCTCTTCTAATTGCGCCTGTAAGCGTGGCAGCGCTTTGGCAAGCTGCTCACCTGGCTTCATGTCGGCATTAACGGTAACCACACGCTGTGAATCAACACGGCGAATTGTATCAACTTTAGGAGCGGCTTGGCGCTCAACAAAATGACTAATCGGCACTTGTCCGTGTATGGTTTTGACACGTAACGTTTCTAAGCGGCCTAAATCTCGTTTATCGTGAGGAAAACGAACTCGAATATCAATTTCATCATCGACATCATCTGGTCGGTACTCGCCGAGCTTCAAGCCATTTGTAATAAGCTGCACATTCGCACCTAACATACTTGCATCGGCACCAAAACGCGCTGCATCTGAGCGATTGAGCTTAAGCTGCCACTCAATCCCCGGCTTAGACGCTGTATCGTCTACATTACGAAACGCCCCGTCATCTTCAATCGCTTGCCGCACTCTTTTTGCTTCGCTATTTAATACGTCTACAAACTTTGAACTTAGCTCAATACTCAGTGCTTTGCCGCCACCGGGCCCGTTTTCATCCTTGCGTAGTTCAATTTCAACACCTGCGAAACCGGCTGTTATTTCCGTTACTTGGCTAATAATATTCTCGGCTGGCGGTCGTTCATCCCACTCTTTAAGATTCATTCTGAACGTCCCCACCTGATCTTTGCCCCCTGTCCTTGCATACAAGGTTTTTATACCTGGGACTTCTAAGATCCTTGATTCTATCTCTTTCATGATCACATCTTTTTCATAAATAGATAAATCGCTGTACGAACGCACCTTAATATTGACGCCATTAGGTTCAACATCGGGGAAAAACTCAACCCCTAATTTTGATACGGCAAAAGTAAAAAACACCAAAACAGAGAATATAATCGCAGCAGTTAAGCTCCACCACGGTCGCTGCGTAGCAAAGTCAAGCATTCGGATATAACGCCCAAGCAACCCTTTTATTTGCGTTAAATCGCCCGACTCAGCCAGTGCCAAGTCAAGTTTTTGCTGTGCAGATAATGGCCTCGTTTTACCAATTAAGCCGCCAATAGTAGGAACAAATACAAGGGCCATTAACAGTGATGCCGATAACGTAGCAATTAATGTAATTGGTAAGTATTTCATAAACTCGCCCATCATTCCCGGCCAGAAAATCAATGGCGCAAATGCAGCTAAGGTTGTGGCTGTTGACGCGATAATAGGCCAAGCCATTCGCTCGGCTGCATGACGGTAGGCTATTTTGCGAGGTTTTCCTTCACTCATTTCCCGATCAGCAAACTCACTAACCACAATCGCACCATCAACCAGCATCCCCACGGCCATAATAAGTGCAAATAGCACCACAATATTTACCGTTAAGCCAAACATGGAGATGACCAAAATCCCGGTGAGGAATGAACCGGGGATAGCAATGCCAACTAAAAAAGCGGTACGAGCACCTAGTACAGCCACAATAACAATCACCACCAGCAAAACGGCCGAAAGCACGTTGTTTTGCAAATCTGACAGCATCATTTTAACGTCTTTCGACATATCACCGGTGTAGTCCACACGAACATGCTCAGGCCAACGCTTTTGAGCTTCATTAACCACATGTTTAACCTGCTCAACGGTATCAATAATATTTTCACCTGCGCGCTTTTTAACTTCTAACGAAACAGCCTGTTGACCATTAATCCGCGCTATTGAGGTTGGATCTTTATAGGCTCTGCGAATTTTTGCGACATCCATAAAACGCACAACGCGGTCACCCACGACTTTGACAGGTTGTTCCATTACATCTTGAATCGTTTCGAAAACCGACGGTATTTTTACCGCAAAGCGACCTTTGCCTGTATCGAGGGTTCCTGCTGCGACCAAACGGTTATTATTCGACAGCAGTTGAATGATATCGCTTGGTTCTAGCCCATATGAAATCATGGCTAATGGGTCAACTTCAATTTCAACCATGTCTTCTCGGTCACCACCGACATCGACCTCAAGGACACTAGAAATACTTTCAAGCTCATCTTTAAGGTTTCGCGCTAATGTGAGTAACCCTCGCTCTGACGAATTACCTGACAACGTTAAAGTAATGGTTGGTTGCTGATCTTCCATCAGTATTTCATGTACTTCTGGCTCTTCTGATTCAGAGGGTAACTTCGCTTTTGCCAAACTCACTTTATCGCGTACATCTGCCAACGCTTCTTTAGGGTCCATACCGGCAAGAAACTCCAGTGTGACCGAAGCATGGCCTTCGCTTGCCACGGCTGTCATCTCTTTGACCCCTTCGATTGAGCGAAGCTCTATCTCCATAGGCCTTACAAGCAGACGCTCGGCATCTTCTGGCGAAATGCCATCATGAATAATCGAAACATATATAAAAGGAATGGTGACATCTGGATTGGCTTCTTTTGGAATGGTTTGATAAGTCACCCATCCCGATATCAACAATAGAATAAAAATAGATAATACCGTGCGGGTATGAGTTAACGACGCCTCAATTAAGTTTTTCATACTTACTTGCTCGCTACCTCAGCAAATACTGGCTCAACTTTATCTCCTGCTCTGACAAAGCCCTGCCCTAAAGTTATCACATTTGCTTGCTCACCTAGGCCCCACAACCACACACCTTCTTCGGTAGTTTTTGCTAAATTTACCGATTTAAATTCTACCCTATTATCATCATTGACTATTTTTACCCCGATATTGCCTTGCTCATCCAATGCCATAAAAGCAGGGCTTAAAAGCATGGCAGGTTCTGCGGGTAACTCGATATTTAATTGTGTCGAAAACCCGGCTTTGTAGTGCATACCTGGGTTCGCAAATGCAGCCTCCACTCTGAATGTATTTGTGCTTTCATCTGCGACGGAGGCGATGTAACGAATTTTTCCTGGGTAGGTTTTATCATTAAGAACATGGGCAAACGTGGCTTGACCGACCTGTAAACCTTGAATTTCTTTTTGTGTCGCATCGGCTCTCACTATCAGAGGGTCTAGGTCAACCAATTGCAGAATTGGGTCTCCAATACCAACATAATCACCGATTTGCACTAAGCGTTTGTTGATCACACCATCAAATGCCGCTCGAATATCTGTGCGCTGATACATCAGCTCTAAACTCGCAAGCGCCGCTTTAGCTTGTTGCAATAATGCTTGAGCACGCATCGTTTGTACTTTATTTTGCAGCCCTTGCTGATTCAGTTTTAATGCGCCTTCATATTCAGTTTCATATTGAGAAACCAGCGCTTTGGCCGAGGTTATTTGAGCTTTTAAATCTGATTTATCAAGCCGTAAGATAATCTCATTTTGTTTTACAAACTGCCCCTCTTCAACCAAAATTTCAGTTACTTGGCCTGCTTGTCTGGCACTAATATTGGCGGTTTTATCTGGCTCTGATTTACCATAAAAAGTAAGGTTTTTATTTATATTTTGTGCGGTTAACCGCACCACCTGTACTTTGGCAATTCGGTCTGAATTTGTAACTTGGTGATTATTTTCATCATCGACTTCCGGTGACTCAGTCATGCCAGAAAGCATCCAAAGTACAATCACAAGTACAATAAAAATAGCTAAAATATAAGGTTTCTTTTCGAGTGCTGTTCTTAGATTTAGCAACGCAAAATTCCTTCTAATGATGCGTAAGTATAGTTAGGCTGGGATAATTAGGAAGTGTAAGCAATAAAAAAGCCACATCAAGTGGCTTTTTTCAAATTATTTTTTAAACGCTGAAGCTAGCGCCGCAACCGCAGGTTGTTGTTGCGTTGGGGTTGTTGACAAAAAAGCGTGCTCCCTCAAGGCCTTCAGTGTAATCCACTGTACCATCAACAAGGTATTGAATACTCATTGGATCAACAACTAAGGTCACCCCGTTTTTTACAATTTCTAAATCGCCAGGGTTGGCTTTTTCATCAAAAGTAAAACCATATTGGAAACCCGAACAACCACCACCTGTTACATAAACACGTAATTTTAGATCTGGATTCTCTTCTTCTTCGATTAACTGTTTAACACGAACAGCTGCTGCATCGCTGAACTTTATTGGCAACTCATCTGACATACCAAAACCCTCAAAACCTATGATATGACGATTATCTAATACCCGAGTGTTTTAATCAAGTATCGCCACAAAGTCATCATATTTTACGAGACCGAATTGGCCAACCCATTAGCATTGAGCTAATGTTTATTTGTACTACTTTTGAATTAAGCAAAGTTTAACGATGAGGGATCATCATAGTGATAGATCATTTAAGGCTCCATTTTATTAATGCCAATATAGATAGCGCACCGATTATCCCCGCAAGCTATGATGGTTTATTGGTTTTTGCCTCGATACTTACTGCGGTGTTCGCATCGTATGTGTCTTTTTTACTATCTAGTCGCATTAAAAGCTCACACTTAAAAAACGAAAGCTTAATATGGACAATACTGGCTTCCTGCTTTTTAGGGATTGGCATTTGGGGCATGCACTTTGTTGGTATGCTGGCTTATACCCTCCCCATTGCCATTGAATACAACACCACCATTACTTTACTCTCGGTACTACCCAGTGTATTTGCAAGCTACATTGTATTGTCACCGGCACTTAGCCACGGCCGAAGACTCATATTCAGAAGTATTTTAATGGGGGCTGGGATCGGCTGTATGCATTTTGTTGGCATGATGGCCATGATGATGCCAGCTCATATGGCTTATGAGCCTTGGTTATTCTCTTTGTCTATTTTGGTTGCCATTGTTCTTTCGGGTATTGCGTTAAAAATTAACGATTTGAGACAATCTCGAGGCATTCATCACACCCGCATTAATCTGCTTGGCGCAATTATAATGGGCAGTGCTATATCGGGCATGCATTATATTGGTATGATTTCGATGTCTGTATTTGAAACAGAGCACACCGTATATATAAACACACACGACAACTCCACCCTTGCACAACTTGTGATGACTGTTTTATTGGCGCTGAGCCTTTTTGTGCTGGGGATTGTTGAATTAAGAGCCCGAAGTTTATTATCCGCCAAACTCAAAGCCGTGCTTAACACTGTTCAAGATGTCGTTATCAGCTTTAATAGCACGGGAATTATAGAATTTGCGAATCCAGCTGTGTTACCTGTATTTGGCTACCGGCCCGATGATTTAATTGGTAAACATATTCACCTTCTTATCCCTGAAAAATCAGCTGAACTCAGCGATATATTTAACGGCTCTCAACTTAACATACCAAACGCAAAAAAAAGTAAAAGTCGACTGTTAAAAGGACAAAGAGCAAATAAGCAGTTATTTCCCATCACACTCACAATCAGCTCGATAGGCAAACAAGAAGAAGGCCCCTATGTCGCCACGATTAAAGATTTAAGTGACATCCAAAATCAGGAAGCATTCACACAAACCATTTTTGATAACTTGCCCATCATGCTGTTTGTAAAAGAAGCTGAGCATTTAAGTTTTAGCCATGTAAATAAAGCTGGCGAAGAACTGCTTGGCAGACGTAAAGAGCAATTAATAGGTCTGAATGATTTTGATATTTTTAGTAATGACGAAGCCGCAAACTTTGCCCAAACAGACCGAGACGTGCTTAATAAAGACGGAATAATCACATTAGATGAAAAGCCAGTAACGGTTGACGGTAAAACACATTACTTACGTACTCGTAAACTGGCTATTAAAGACAGTAATGGAAAAGCACGATATTTACTCGATGTATCAGAAGACGTTACAGAGCTAAAACAAGCCAAAACAGAACTTGAAAACTTGCATCAACGCATGTCGATGGCTGCCGATGCAGCGCACATTGGTATTTGGGAGTGGAACTTTGAAACCAACGAATTAATTTGGGATGACTGGATGCATACCCTGTTCGAAATACCCAAGTCACAGTTTAAAGGCGATTACGCAACATGGGCTAATACTCTGCACCCTGATGAATATGAGCGAGTTACCAATAAACTCAAGCTTGCTCTATTAAACAACGAAGAGTTTCATGCTGAATTTCAAATAGTATTACCCTCTGGGCAAACTCGTTACCTAAATGCCGATGGACGTATTTATGGCAACCGTATGATTGGAGTTAACTTTGACATTACTAAACGGGTCATGGCAGAGAAGAAAATAAGGCAGTTAGCACAAACAGATCATTTAACAGGCCTTGCTAATCGAAATGCTCTTAGTAAGTTCATAAAACACGAATTTGATCGCAGTGAACGCACCGGGGCAAAGGTGGGATGTTTATACTTTGACTTAGATAAGTTTAAACCTATTAATGATACCCACGGCCATTTAATGGGTGACTTTGTTCTTATTGAAGTAGCCAAACGATTACAAGATACGGCTCGTAAAACAGATTGTGTCGCGCGTATTGGTGGCGATGAGTTTGTTGTTGTCATAACCGATATCGAAAACCTTAGCCAAGTGAAACGGGCACTTACGCGGTTTATCAATGCTATTTCGGCTCCTATCGCCTCTGAAGTTGGCTATTTAAATATTGCCACGAGCGTTGGCTATGCCATCTATCCTGATGATGCTAAATCACTTGATGAACTACTTCATAAAGCCGATGAGCGCATGTATAAACAAAAACGCAGTAGCCATGAAAGCATACCCCAGTACAAATGAATAATTAAAAAGATAAAATGTCTGCAACATGTTTTTTTGCGTATACTTATTAAACGATTAATAAAAAATATTTTCCATGCGCGCACCCTATTTATCCGTCATTCTATTTTTGCTTTGCATATTTCATGCTGCTTTCACGAGCGCTAATGAGCAACAAACATGGAAAATAATCTCGTTAGAATGGCCGCCTTATGCGAGCAGTAAAATGGCCAATGGCGGAGATGCAATCGCCTTATTAAGAGACTCACTTGCCGCAGAAGGGATAGCGCTAAGCGTGGAATATTTACCGTGGCAAGATGCACTAAAAAAAGCAGAGCAACCGGGGTATCTAGGTTACTATCCCGCGTGGCTTTCTGAGATACAAGCAGGGTTTATTGCTTCATCCCCCATTTTAACTTCACAACTTGCTGTGATGACCAGCCAAAGTAGCGTGCAACACTTTGAAAGCATTGAGCAACTATTTAGTAAAAGTAAAGTGGGTATCGTTGGTGCTTATATTTACCCTGATGAAGTTGAAAAAGTCATTCAAGCTTACGAAAGCAGTATTATTCGCGCCGCAAATGATGAAGAGCTTTTTCACTTACTTCAGACAAACCAAATAAACTTTGCCATTGCAGCCCCTGAAGTATTCAACTACTTTGCCACGCAGCAAAATGTGTCTAAACCCCATATTGTTAGCCAGTTTGTCGATTCCCCTTTAGTGATAGGCATTCGTAATGCGCCTGAAAACCGCGAAAAAGCCACGCGTTTACAATCGTTATTTAACATCAATAACCTCGAAACGATGGTCTACACAAAACCAAAAAAGCTGCTATTAACCTATATAGACATACCGAGTATCTCACCGTTTAATGAGTTCATTAGTCAAATATATGATGACATTGGCATTAAAACCCAAATACAAGCAACCCCAGCACGAAGAGGGCTTTTGTTGCTCAACGCGGGGATCATTGATGCAGACGTTGTCAGAGCTAAAAGTATTATTAAAGAGTTTGAAAATGTCGTTGTCGTAGAGCCAAGTCTCAGCGTGATAAACATTGTATTATTATGCCGACAAACGTTACCTTGCAGTCGAGAAATATTGTACGATCCTAGCAAGAATATTATCAGCACCACTGGCAATACTGAGCTTTTAAGTGAGTTTGATATTAAAGCGCGTATTACGCACAACGAAGCGCTCAATCACAGCCTTGATTTATTAAGAAAAAAACGAATAAATTATATTCTGTATCCCGCACTTGAAAATGAACTTGCCTCTTTAAAAAAAGAATTTCACGTAATCGTATTACGCCAGTTAGCAGTCAATACCGTGATAAATAAAAAACACGCAGCGCTGGTACCTGAACTCTCAAAAGCAATTAAAGCACGGCTACCCGAATTAAAAAGGCAACTAGACAAAGACAACATAAAACAGTCAAATTTACCCAAAAACTAGATAAATTTATAAAATCCCAACGACTTAGCGAGTTTGATTTGCTAAACTTCAGGCTCAAAAGTGCTGTGAGGAAGAATGCATGTGGCTTGAAAGGCTAAGGCGTCGATTAGCAAAGCCTAAAACATCTGTGCAATTGTGCTTACTTGGTGTAAGTGCGGGACTAATTGCGGCAGTGTTGATCATATTATTTCGCCTCACGATCATGTTTTTCCAAAGCTTATTTTTAGAAAAACCTGACGACTTTACGACTCTTCCCACACTTGAACGAGTATTACTCCCTGTCGGCGCTGCCTTATTAATTGCTTTATTTGCCGCATTAACGGGTTTTAAACACTACCGTTTAGGGATCCCCTTTGTAATTCACCGAATCAAAAAGCATTATGGCCAAATGCCACTGTACAACACCGTTAACCAATTTGTTGGTGGAGCGTTGGCGTTAATTAGTGGTTTTTCAGTGGGTCGTGAAGGCCCCTCTGTCCACATGGGAGCAACGGGTGCAAGTTTGCTTGCCGATAAATTGCATTTACCCCACAATGCCATGAGAACCCTGACTGGCTGCGGTGTTGCAGCGGGTATAGCAGCCTCATTCAATACCCCACTTGCTGCGGTAATCTTTGTAATGGAAGTCGTACTTAGGGAATACAAAGTACACATATTTGTACCAATTATGCTTGCCGCGGTGACAGGCGCACTCGCCACCCAATTTGTGTTTGGTGATGCATCTGAACTGGCGCTTATTACCATGAACCCACTCAGTGGCTGGCATTACCCATTTTTAATCTTATTTGGTATGGCGCTGGGAGCAGTTGCGTATGCGTTTAATCAAAACTTAATGTTGATCATTCGCACTTTTAAACCATTAAGCATGTTTCCACGTTTATTACTTGCAGGGTTAATTGCAGGTTTAATTGCCTACATGGTGCCGCATGCGATGGGCTCTGGTATGAGTGCAATTACCATTGCCATTGAATCACCCGATGATGTGCAGTTTTTGACGACCATTTTAATTGCCAAGCTATTAGCAACTTTATTTGCTATTGGCTTGGGGATACCCGGCGGTATTATTGGCCCCGTGATTGGATTAGGCGTACTTATGGGCACGTTAATGGCATTTTTTGCGCAGTTTATTAGCCCAGGGGTTGATATTGCAGGTACTTACAGCATGCTTGGAATGGCAGGCTTACTTGCGGCCACCTTACATGCGCCGCTTGCCGCACTTACAACCGTGATGGAGCTAACTTCAAGTCCTGAGATTATTGTGCCTGCCATGCTCGTTATCTCAACAGCGTATGTTACCGCGCTGCAATTCTTTGGTAACCGCTCTATCTTTATGCAACAACTGGATTTCCAAGGACTTGAATATCAAATTTCGCCAGCAACCGAGGCGTTGCAAAAAGTGGGCGTGATGGAAGAAATGGATGAGCATTTCAAACTGCTATACAGCGATGATAAAGAACAAATAAAAGCATCTCTCGATGCCATTGACAGTCAAACACCATTAATTGTTCACGATGACGAAAATGGCTATCGCCTAGCAGAATATGACTTGAGCTTGATGTCAGATCAAAACAGTAATATTAAATATGTCAGTCTCGCAGGTTTAAGTAGCCAAGCCACACTCGCGGATGCCTTTGACTTGCTTAAAGATAAACGAAGCGGTGCGGTGTATATATATAACTTACTTGATAATCAGCAAATTATGGGGCTTTTGCGTTGGGACCAAATTAGACATATTCTGACCATACGCAATAGCCTGTTATAACAATTAAAATGGATCAATAAATGAGTGCGCTATTAATTTACAAAACGTTTCATGTATTTTTTATGATTGCTTGGTTCGCTGGTATTTTCTACTTACCACGATTATTTGTTTACCACGCCATGAGCGAAGAAAAAGCCTGTAACTCAATGTTAAAAGTAATGGAGCGACGCTTACTGTTATTCGTTACCCCTTTTGCGGTATTAACACTGGTTTTTGGGGTACTGACAATTGTTGAATATGGCCGTGAATGGTTCAAATACAGCATGTGGCTGCACTATAAGTTAGTGCTCGTTATTATCTTATATATCTACCATGCCTACTGTTTTAAGTTATTGGCTGATTTTAAGCATGATCGCAACACACGTAGCGATCGTTTTTATCGCATTTTTAATGAAATTCCGGTGCTGATTCTATTGGCGATTGTCGCATTAGCAATTATTAAACCTAGCTTATAATTTGCTGCTGTGTACGCTAAAAATTTGCTATAGTACGGCGCAAATTTATGCGACCTCCCATACAGAGCGTCAGCGCCTTTATAAATGTGATTAGGAACAAGCCCCATGTTAAGTTTCCAAGGTGAAAATATCCTGTCGGTCAATCAACTTGATCGCGATTGTATTGAACGTATTTTTGCAGTTGCTAAGAAAATGGAGCCCTATGCTAAAAAGCAAAAGCGCACCAATGTGTTAGAAGGCGCTATATTAGCTAATTTATTCTTCGAGCCAAGCACGCGAACACGTGTCAGCTTTGGCACCGCCTTTAATCTACTCGGTGGTTTAGTGCGTGAAACTACAGGCATGCAAAGCTCAGCGTTAGCCAAAGGTGAATCACTGTACGACACAGCACGTGTTATTTCAGCTTATGCTGATGCCGTTGCAATGCGTCACCCAGACGCAGGCTCGGTAGCCGAGTTTGCAACAGGCTGTGATGTACCTGTCATTAACGGCGGTGACGGTCCTAATGAACACCCCACTCAAGCACTACTCGATTTATTAACTATCGAACGTGAACTGGGGCGTTTTAATCAACCAATAGACGGTATGCACATTGCCCTTGTTGGTGATTTAAAATATGGCCGTACTGTTCACTCGTTATCTAAATTACTGTGCCACTATAAAGACATTAAATTTTCAATGGTCGCGCCTGACGGCTTACAAATGCCAGACTATGTTTTAGATGCTGTTGATAATGCGGGTCATAAAATTCAACTGGTTGACAAAATGGAAGGCAACCTTGCGGCAGATATTGTTTATCAAACCCGCATCCAAGAAGAACGCTTTCCTTCGCAAGAAGAAGCAAACAAATACCGTGGTGGTTTCCGTATCAGCCAAGCAATTTACAACACACACTGTAAGCCAAATTCAGTACTGATGCACCCACTCCCACGTGACAGCCGTTTAGAAGCAAACGAGCTTGATAACGATTTAAACAGCAACGATAACCTTGCAATTTTCCGCCAAGTTCAAAACGGCGTATTAATTCGCATGGCCTTGTTTGCTCTGACCTTAGATGTTGCTGACAAAGTTGAGCAATATGAAGTCAACGTACCGTGGTTTAGCCGTAAACGTAACAGCTAATAATCTACGTTTAGGGCTCGCTTGAGCCCTTGCAAACCTCTCATTTAACGTGACAACCAAATAGGACTATTCATGACAATTAGCCAAGATCTTTTTAATCGCGCGCAAGAATCAATCCCAGGCGGTGTTAACTCACCCGTTCGTGCATTTAATGGCGTAGGCGGCACCCCTCTTTTTATCACCAAAGCCGAAGGTCCGTTTACGTTCGACGCCGATGGTAACCGCTACATTGACTATGTCGGTTCTTGGGGCCCAATGATCATGGGGCATAATCACCCAGCGATTAAACAAGCAGTACTCGACGCAGTTGAAAATGGCTTAAGCTATGGTGCCCCCACTGAAGCCGAAATTTTAATGGCCGAAAAAGTAAAAGAGCTTGTTCCATCAATCGAAAAAGTACGTATGGTGAGCTCAGGCACTGAAGCAACAATGAGTGCGATTCGCCTTGCTCGTGGCTTCACTGGCCGTGACAAAATATTAAAGTTTGAAGGCTGTTACCACGGTCACGCTGATTCACTGCTTGTTAAAGCAGGTTCAGGTGCATTGACTATGGGCGTGCCTAACTCACCGGGCATTCCAGAGGATTTTGCTAAACACACATTAACGGTGTCGTTTAATAACTTAGACGAAGTAAAAGCCATTTTTGCCAAATACGCCGACGAGATTGCCTGTATCATCGTTGAACCAGTTGCTGGCAACATGAACTGTATCCCACCAGTACCAGGCTTTTTAGAAGGTCTACGTGAGGTGTGTGATGAGTACAAGTCAGTGCTTATTTTTGATGAAGTGATGACAGGTTTCCGTGTTGCTTTAGGGGGCGCACAAGCATATTACAACATCAAACCAGACCTTACTTGCCTTGGTAAAGTTATTGGTGGCGGTATGCCAGTGGGTGCTTTTGGCGGTAAAAAAGAAATCATGGATTATATCGCGCCCGTTGGTCCGGTTTACCAAGCAGGTACTTTATCAGGTAACCCAATAGCCATGGCTGCCGGCTTAAAATCGCTTGAGCTATTAAGTGTTGATGGTTTACATGATGAACTTGAAGCTAAGAGCAAAGCGTTATGTGACGGCTTTGAAGCAGCAGCGAAAAAAGCAGGCATTCCCCTAACAACCAATTATGCTGGCGGCATGTATGGTTTCTTCTTTACTGATAAAGAGAAAGTAACCAGCTACCAACAAGCAACAGAGTGTGATTTAGAGCGCTTTAAAAAGTTCTTCCACTTAATGCTTGATGAAGGCGTATACCTAGCACCTTCTGCATTTGAGGCAGGCTTTGTATGTGCAGAGCATTCTGAAAAAGAAATTGCAGACACCATTGCAGCAGCAGAGCGAGCTTTCGCTAAATTATAATGGCCAATGAAAACAATTAAAAAGCCCCAGCATTAAAAATGCTGGGGCTTTTTTTATCGGCTTTTAATCTCTAATACAACGAGGCCGTGGTTCAAATTCACTGGCGCGAATTGGTAACTGCACTACTTTGCCGCAGCCTGGCGGTGCTTGTAGTCCGGTTTCTTCATTAATGAATGCCCAGCGAACTGATGCTGGACGCGTGTCAGCTATCGCTTCAGGATTGAGCGGTTTAAGATAACGAATATAGGCTTCAAGTGCGCCAACACTGCCCGTTAACCCCGTGCTCTTGTTATCATCGCGACCAATCCATGCCACCGTCACTGTATTTTGATCGAAGCCTGCAAACCAGCTATCTCGTAAATCGTTACTTGTACCCGTTTTACCAGCCAGTTGAATAGATGGAAAGTGGGCATTCAAACGTTTAGCAGTGCCATCTTTTGTTACCCGCTTCATGGCATATTTTGTCATGTATACAGAGGCATCATCAAAACGCTTCTGCGATTCAACATCATGTTTATAAAGTACTTTACCAACCGAGTCTGTTAACGCTGAGATAGACGTAAGCTCACGATATTGCCCATCTGCCGCAAGCGTTGTGTAAAGCTGAGCCACTTCAAAACTTGAAAGCTCTAACGCCCCTAATAACAGTGACGGGTATTGTTCGATACGTTCATCAACGCCTAAGCGCTTCAGTGTATCAGCCACTTTATCAACACCTACATCTAACCCCGTATTGACCGCTGGGATATTTACACTGTTACTAAACGCTTTATAGAGTGGCATTGGGCCTCGGAATTGCTTATCGAAGTTTTCAGGCTGCCACACTTTTCCTTGTTCATTTGTTACTTGTAGTGGTGAATCATCCACTAAAGTTGCTACATTAAATTTTCCGCTTTCAAAGGCCGTTAAATAAACGGCGGGTTTCACTAACGAGCCAATATTACGTTTTGTATCAAGTACACGGTTAAAGCCAAAGTAACGCACATCTCGGCCTGCTACGAGTGCCGATACTCCCCCTTTCTCAACATTTACAGAGATCATGGCAGCTTCAAGTTCTTCTGTTTTAGGGCGTTTTTCTAAGTAAGGTAGACTTGCTTCTATCGACTCTTCCATCGCCGTTTGTTTTTGAAGGTCAAAATAGGTAAAAACTCGCACACCCGCATCTAATACCTGTTGATCGGGCAGTAATCGTTTTAGTTCACGATTAACCAGTTCTAAATAACCTGGATACGACTTTTGCAGGCTGTCTTTCATAGGTGCAATGTCGATTGGACGCTTTAAAGCGGCGCGATATTCACGCGTATCAATGAGTTTGTTCTCCACCATTAAGCGCAATACTAAATCTCGTCTTTCCATGGCGCGTTCACTGTAACGACGAGGGTTGTAATACGATGGGCCTTTTACCATGGCAACAAGTAGCGCTATTTGGTCGTACTCAAGTTCATCGACAGGCTTTGAAAAATAAAAATCAGCGGCAAGCCCCATACCGTGTACACCTTGGTTATAAGACTGACCTAAGTACACTTCGTTTAAATACGCTTCGAGAATTTCATCTTTGCTGTAACGGTAATCTAAAATCAGTGCTATTAATGCTTCATTAAATTTACGCACTAATGAACGCTCACGCGTTAAATATATATTTTTTGCTAATTGCTGAGTCAGCGTACTGCCACCCTGCACGGTTCTACCCGCTTTAATATTACTGTATAAAGCGCGCATTATTGACCAAACAGACACACCGTGATGTTGATAAAAATTACGATCTTCGACCACCAGCAGCGTGTCTTTTAACATCGCTGGAAACTTATCTAGCGGGACAAATTCACGGTCTTGTTTTGAGTCGTTACCAATGCGCGCAATTTGCACCGGCTCTAGGCGCGCGGTGTTTAAACGACGACCGAATTTATCTTTAATGGTTGCTAACTTTTGCCCAGAAAAACGCAGCTCAATAACATGAGCCTCTTCAAGGCCATCGTAAAACTCAAATTCACGGCGATATACTTTAATGGTGTTAGCAGATTTTACATACTGACCTGTACGACTTAGTTTATTTACTGACGAATAATTTAAACGATTTAACTCCCAAACAACCTCTTGTTGAGACAAGAACTGTCCTGGGTAAAAGCTCATTGCGCGCGCATAGACTTGGGCGGGAAGTTGCCATTTGTTGCCTTCAAACTGACGGGTAATTTTGGCATCTAAATAAATAAGATAAAGCACCATGGTAATGACCACAGCCAACGAAAGCTTCCAAAAAATTGACCACATTTTTCGAAGCACACGTACTTTAGTTGTCGGTTGAGATGCGTTTGAACGCTTTGCAGTTGAACGTTTCGTTGCCGTCGTTTTTTTACCTGACGACTTTTTTGCAGGAGTTTTTTTATCAGCCATTGAGTTCGCTATTGGTCAGTTAATTTTACAGGGTTATATTTTGCATAACAGCGCAATACTAACACCTGCAAAATTAACAGTCACTTAAACTCGGTTAGCGTGTACACAACCAAAGTGAGTGAATGACAGCGGGGATGAAAAAGATAAAACACAAAATAATATTGATGATTAAATCTTTACCTACGCCCGCTTTCAGAAATACCGCAACAGGCGGTAAAAATAACGATAAAATGATTAGTAACAGTTTGTTATCCATGTTTTTCCCTTTTTAGTTAAGTGTTATCAGCATAGTCAATAAAACCACCTCTCGCCTATAAGAAAACACTTATTTTTAACGCAAAAAAGCTCTACCAATAGTAGAGCTTTGATTTGAACACACAATGATATTATTTAGCGTGTGCACTGGGCACACGCATTAAAATTAGTTACTGCGAACTGATACAAACTCAGGGTAAGCATCAATACCACAGTCATGTTGATCCATACCGCTTAATTCTTCTTCTTCGGTAACACGGATACCCATGGTATTTTTCAGAATTGCCCATACGATTGATGACGTAATGAACACAAAACCTAAGATACACACTAAACCAATTAACTGATTAACAAAGGTTGCATCTGAGTTTGATAAAGGCACTAACATGATACCTAATGCACCACACACACCATGAACCGAGATAGCGCCAACTGGGTCATCAATTTTCGCTTTATCAAGTGCAACAATGCTAAACACCACAAGTGAGCCACCTAATAAACCAAGTAAACATGCTAGCAATGGAGAAGGTGACGCTGGCTCAGCTGTAATCGTTACAAGACCTGCTAATGCACCATTTAGCACCATTGTTAAATCGGCTTTACCCCATAACACTTTACAGACAACCAATGCGGCAATTGCACCACAGGCAGCGGCAGCATTTGTATTAAGGAAAATTTTACCTACAGCGGTGGCGTTTTCAGCATCAGAGATCAGCAGTTGTGAACCACCGTTAAAACCAAACCAACCCATCCACAGAATTAATGTACCCAGTGTTGCCAGTGGTAGGTTTGAACCTGGAATTGGGTAAATTTCACCGTTTTTACCGTATTTACCTTTACGAGCGCCTAAGAAAAGAACCCCTGCTAATGCTGCTGCAGCGCCTGCACCATGTACAATGGCCGAACCTGCGAAATCAACAAAGCCCATTTCTGATAAGAACCCGGCACCCCATGTCCAATAACCTTCAATTGGGTAGATAAAACCAGTTAAAATAACCGCGAAGATTAAGAATGCCCATAGCTTCATACGCTCAGCTACGGCACCCGATACAATAGACATCGCCGTTGCAACAAATACCACTTGGAAGAAAAAATCAGACTCTAAAGAGTGATTAGCATCTGACGCTTGCGTGCCAATTAAAGCACCAAACGAAGGAACAAAACCCCCTTCTGCGTTATCAACATACATAATGTTGTAACCCACCAGTAAGAACATAGTGCAAGCAATAGAGAACAGTGCAACGTTTTTAGTTAGTATTTCTGTTGTATTTTTTGCACGAACTAAACCTGCTTCTAACATGGCAAAACCAGCTGCCATCCACATGACTAATACACCCGACATTAAAAAGTAAAATGTGTCGAGCGAGAACTTCAACTCTACTATCGTGTTTTCCATAAATCCCCCTTAAATTGCTTCTTCGTCTAGTTCGCCCGTTCGGATACGAACAATTTGGTCTAGGTCGTAAACGAAAATTTTGCCGTCACCGATTTTGCCTGTTGAAGCAATTTTTGTGATGGTATCAACGACGCGTTGACAATTTTCGCTACGCGTTGCAATTTCAAGTTTGATCTTTGGAATAAAATCGACTTGGTATTCAGCTCCACGATATAGTTCAGTATGACCACGTTGACGGCCAAAGCCTTTAACGTCGACAACTGTCATCCCCTCAATGCCTAAATCAGCCAACGCTTCACGTACATCATCAAGTTTGAATGGCTTTATTATTGCACTAATCATTTTCATAGTGGCCCCCTTCGGACGCTTATTGTTATCCTGTTGGTTTATGTAATCCAACCTTTGTGCCACTATTTTTTATTAATTAATTTCAATAAGTTAAGAGATAACCACGACGTTCAAACAAAAAAAATGCACCCTCATGGTGCATTTTTTTAACAATTTACCAGCACTGGTGCACTTAATTGGACTGTAAGCTAACCACGCAATTACGTTGTTGCTGTTTTGCCTGATATAACGCTTTATCTGCTAAGCGCATAGCACCAGTCAGTGATACTTTAGAAAATGGCGTAATCCCTATACTCATGGTTAATGAATAAGGCTCGCCATTGATAGAAAACGCGTGCTCGGCCAGTTGCTCTCTAAAGGTATTCAACCTCAGCTCTGCTTTTTCAAGCCCCATATTGTCCAGCACAACCGCAAATTCTTCGCCGCCAATACGTGCAATCGTAAAGTCATCAAATTTTGTTTTTAAGAATGAAGTGACCTGTTTTAATGCTTGATCGCCCGCCTCATGACCAAACTGATCATTAATATTTTTGAAAAAGTCGATGTCTAATAAGGCAAGCACATTGTCTTGCTCAACATGTTTCAGTACTTTTTCTGCATATTGATAAAAATAACGACGATTATACAAACCCGTTAAGTGATCTCGGTATGCGCTTTCTTTTATGTCGGCAATTAAAGCGAGTTGCTCCATGGTTTGCATAACACGGCAATGGAACTCTTCGTTCATAAAAGGTTTTGTTAAGAAGTCATTTGCACCATATTTGATAAAGCGTGCAGATAAGCCGTGTTTGCCCGCCCCCGATAACCCAATAATGGCTAAATCATCACGGCCTCTAAAATTACGTACCGCTTTAACAAGCTCAAAACCGTCCATTGTTGGCATGGCATAATCTGTGAGCAACAATTTAATTTCAGGATCGTCTTTGAGCATTTGCAATGCTTGTTCACCGTCGTGGGCATCACTTACTTCAAACAACTGTTTTTCGAGCATTTGTTTCATTAACGTGCGGCTAAGTACAGAGTCATCAGCAACCAACGCCTTACAACCATGATTACGCAGTAACTGCGCAACGAGTTTAATAGCGTAGTGATAAGAGTCTCTATTATCTTTCACAACATAATCAACCACACCCAACTCTAACATTTGTTGGCGAATGTATTCGTCAATCTTTGAGGTTAAAACCACTGTTGGGATATTTTTTGATAGTGTGTATTTAGCCACCTCACCATTCATCGCGTCGGGCAAGGTTAAATCGACAAGCGCCAAGGTATATTCATGCTTAGCAATTAAGGAAATGCCTTCTTTTAGAGACCACGCAAAGTCGACATCCACATCTAAATAGTGGGCAGCCAAGTGACGTAACACCTGCTGTACTACTTTACTGTCTTCAACCACTAACACTCTTTGCATCGCAACTTCTCTTTTATAAGCATGTATTACAAATCATAAAACTTGCTAAATATACGTTATTTTTCAATTTAGCTAAATATTTAACCAAACTATCTTTAATAAAAAAACGCGCTTTTTGGTATTTTCTCAGCCATTCTCATTATTTCTCTGTTTAACGACTAATATTGGTGACTAGTCTCAATAGTTTGTCATCGCGCGCGCTTTTCTTTTTAATGACCGCAATTCGAATAATAAGGAATCAACATGAAACTCGTTAGTTTTATTGGTTTGTCTGTGACCGCCCTAACATTGACCTTTAGTACGCCTAGTTTTGCTGAGAACGAACGTCGTATCGACGTAGACAGCAATGTCGTGACTGAACACAAAGCACGTATAAACGGTGAGCGCTTCTCTTACACTGCAACCACTGGGACCCAGCCTGTTTGGGATGAACAAGGAAATGCCGTCGCCACGTTACAATACACCTATTATCAGCGCGATAAAGTAGACGATCGTACAAAGCGCCCGCTGGTGTTTTCGTTTAATGGTGGACCGGGCTCTGCGTCAGTGTGGATGCACCTTGCTTATACTGGACCACGCGTATTAAAAATTGATGACGAAGGTTACCCTGTGCAACCTTATGGCGTTAAAGATAACCCATATTCAATTTTAGATGTTGCAGATATTGTTTACATCAATCCCGTGAATACAGGGTACTCTCGCGTATTAGAGAACGAAAAAGGCGAACTACCAAGTAAATCTGATCAACAAAAAATGTTCTTTGGTGTTAATGCCGACATAAAATACTTAGCGGAGTGGTTAAACACCTTTGTATCGCGCAATGAACGCTGGCGCTCACCCAAATTCTTAATTGGTGAAAGCTATGGTACAACCCGTGTTTCAGGCCTAGCTCACGAATTACAAAACCGTCAATGGATGTATATCAACGGCGTTATTTTAGTCTCACCAACTGAAATTGGTATTAAGCGCGAAGGCCCTGTAGAAGCCGCTAACCGCTTACCTTACTTTGCAGCAACTGCGTGGTATCACAAAGCTTTAAGTGCTGATTTACAAGCTAAAGACTTAGATGAGCTACTACCAGAAGTTGAAGACTTCACGGTAAATAAGTTCCTTCCAGCGATTGCTAAAGGGGGCTTTTTAGCAGCTGATGAAAAACGCGCTATTATCAAGCAAGCAGCTAAATACGCTGGCTTATCAGAGAAATTTGTTGAGCAAAACAACCTTGATATTCCAACTGATTTTTTCTGGAAAGAGCTGCTACGTGACCGCGGTCAAACGGTGGGTCGTTTAGATTCACGCTACTTAGGTATTGATAAACGCGATGCGGGTGAATCACCAGACTACTGGGCAGAGCTCACGTCATGGTTACACTCATTCACACCCGCAATTAACTACTACCTACGTGAAGAGTTAAATTACAAAACTGATATCAAATACAACTTATTTGGTAATGTTCACCCTTGGGACCGCTCAGGTAATAACACTGGCGAAAACCTGCGTTTAGCAATGGCACAAAACCCGTACCTGAATGTCATGATCCAATCTGGTTACTATGATGGTGCAACAAACTACTTTGACGCTAAATACACAATGTGGCAGTTAGATCCAAGTGGTAAAATGAAAGATCGCTTAAGCTTTAAAGGCTACCGCAGTGGTCACATGATGTATTTACGTCATGCCGACCTTGAATCATCAAACAATGACTTACGTGAATTTATTTTGAAATCGCTGCCAGCAGAAGGCAAAGCCGCCAAATATTAATCACGCAAAGTAAATTGCAAAAAGAAAAAAGCCCGTTTTTACGGGCTTTTGTTTATCCATTGATCTATTTAGGTTTATACTTTCAGCCATACACTCTAGAGATTTGGAAATCACAGCATGGCAGAAAAATTTCGTGTGATGTTTGCCGGGCTTGAATCAGGCATAGATCAAACACAAGCGACTGAGCAACTTGCCGCAAAATTAAAAACCAGCACAGACAAAGTTGCAGGGCTTTTTGAGCACAAACCTTTGTTTGCTCCGAGCGATCAAGAAAAAGCACTTAAGCAAGCTAAACTACTGGCCAGTGTTGGCATAAAAGCTAAATTACAACCAGTTAGTCAGCAGCCTGCGAGTATTGGCCTTGACGCAAAGCAACGTGATGAGCGTATTTTTGATGCGCTTGACTACATAACCAGTAGTCTTATTCGCTTAGAAGAAAAGCTAGACGACCTTGAACAACGGCTCCCTGAACTTGAAAACAGCAGTGAACTAAGCAGCACCGATAACTGGCAAGAAGAAGATTTGCTTGATGAAGAAGCATATTGCGAACCTGTTAAAAAGCGTTCAAACACCCTGCTCTATTCATTGATTGCCATGGTGGTTGTGTTGTTAATTGCGCTGGGTATTGTGGAACTGTTTCCTGACCTATTCTCATTTTTAGAAAGTTAATATACATATTGACATGAGCAACATACGAGCAGAAATAAGACAATCTATTCGCAAAAAGCGTAATTCTCTTAGCAAAGAGCAACAAAAAAATGCAGCAATTGCGCTGAAAATGAATTTTACTCAACACCTAAAATCATTAAATACATCCCAAAACCCCCGTATAGGCATTTATTTTAGCAATGATGGAGAACTAGATACTTCATTGTTAATTAAAGAATTATGGCACAAAAAAGCGCCCCTTTATTTGCCTATAATCCACCCATTTAATGGCACTACTTTGTACTTTCAAAGGTATGAAGAAAATTCACCCATGACTGCAAATCGCTATGGTATCTTGGAGCCCAAGTTGAATTGCAGTCAAATATGTCCTTTAGACAAGCTTGATATTTTATTAATGCCACTCGTGGCATTTGATGATCAAGGTAACCGTTTAGGTATGGGCGGTGGGTTTTATGACAAAACATTAGCACGATACTACCAAGAGAACTGGCAAAAGCCGATATTAATCGGTCTGGCGCATCAATGTCAGCATGTGCCTTCTTTACCAATAGAATCTTGGGATGTTCCGCTAAAACACATCATCACCCCAGAGAAAATCTACCAATGGTAGCACTTCTCTCTGTATACTATGAACACTTGAATAAGTATCTCTCTGACAGCCAACTGAGCACATAATTATGACGCAAGATGAATTAAAAAAAGCCGCTGCCTGGGCAGCACTCGAATTTGTAAAAGAAAACACCATTGTTGGTGTTGGCACAGGTTCAACAGTAAATCATTTTATTGATGCACTAGACACGGTAAAAGACACCCTTGTGGGTGCTGTTTCAAGTTCAGAAGCTTCAACTGAAAAGTTAAAAGCACTTGGTATTGAAGTATTTGAGCTTAATGATGTGCAAAGCCTTGATGTTTATGTTGATGGCGCTGATGAAATCAACCCACACAACGAAATGATTAAAGGCGGTGGCGCTGCGCTAACACGCGAGAAAATAGTCTCTGCGGTAGCAAAACAATTTGTATGTATTGTTGATGAATCAAAAGAAGTTGAGACATTAGGGGCATTCCCACTGCCAGTTGAAGTAATCCCAATGGCTCGCAGCTACGTTGCTCGTGAACTCGTAAAACTTGGGGGTGATCCAGTGTACCGCCAAGGTGTAGTGACAGACAACGGCAACATCATTTTAGATGTGCATAATCTTGATATCAGCAATGCCAAAGAATTAGAGCTAACAATCAATCAGATTGTTGGGGTAGTTACAAACGGCTTGTTTGCCCATCGCGGTGCAGACAAAGTTATTATCGGCACCAAAAATGGGCCGCAAATCAAGTAAATAGGAATGAGGATATGAGTAAGGTATCGTTAGCAAAAGACAAAATTAAAATTCTCTTGCTGGAAGGCGTGCACCAAAGTGCTGTAGAAACGCTAAAGCGTAATGGTTACAGTAACATTGACTACGTGAAAACGTCCTTACCTGAAGACGAGCTCATTGAGCGCATTAAAGATGTGCACTTTGTTGGCCTTCGTTCTCGTACTCATATTAATCAAGCGGTATTAGAAGCAGCTGAAAAGCTTGTTGCAGTAGGCTGCTTCTGTATCGGTACAAACCAAGTTGATCTGCAAGCTGCACGTGAGCGTGGTATTGCTGTATTCAACGCACCATTCTCAAACACGCGCTCTGTTGCAGAGTTAGTGCTTGGTGAAATCTTATTACTTCTTCGTGGTATTCCACAGCGTAACGCCCTCGCTCATCGCGGTGGTTGGTTAAAATCAGCCAACGGTTCATTTGAAGCCCGTGGTAAAACGTTAGGTATTGTTGGTTACGGCCACATTGGTACACAACTCGGTATCATGGCTGAAAACATCGGTATGAACGTAGAGTTCTTTGATATCGAAGACAAACTATCGCTTGGTAATGCGACACAAGTACATAACCTTACCCAGTTATTGCAACGTGCCGATGTAATTAGCTTACACGTACCAGAAACGCCGCAAACTAAAAACCTAATTGGTATGGCTGAGCTTGAAGTCATGAAGCAAGGCGCGATTTTAATCAATGCCTCACGCGGTACAGTGGTTGATATTGATGCGCTTGCAGAAGCACTGCGCGAGAAAAAGCTAAGCGGTGCTGCTATCGACGTATTCCCTGTTGAACCAAAATCGAACGACGAAGAATTTGTTTCACCTCTGCGTGGTTTTGATAACGTTATTTTGACCCCACACATTGGTGGCTCAACGCAAGAAGCACAAGAGAACATTGGTATTGAAGTTGCGGGTAAACTTGCTAAGTACTCAGATAATGGGTCAACAATTACAGCCGTGAACTTCCCTGAAGTATCACTGCCTGAACTCGCTAACCGCAGTCGCTTATTGCACGTACACCAAAATAGACCCGGCGTGTTAACGCAAATTAACCAAGCGTTTGCACAGCACGGTATCAATATCGCAGCACAGTACTTACAAACTGACGAAGCGATTGGTTACGTAGTAATTGATGTAGACACAGACCATTCAGAAGTCGCACTTAAAGAACTAAGTGCAGTTGAAGGTACAATCAGAGCTCGTATCTTACACTAATCGCTCACACAGCGAATAAGCAAAAAGCGCAACCAGTTTGACTGATTGCGCTTTTTTGATGTTGAGCTTAAGCCACCCTCTCTCAGTTGATTTTGTGTGAAGATAAGAGCGGAGCGAAACCCAGCAAAGTAAGCCTCGCTGTAAGCCGTAAGTTTTAAGCGCCAAGTCAAAAATAGCTCAGCGTAGGCGTAAATTTATTTCGCGCGAGGCGGTTACTTATAAGTAACCAATACCAACCATTCTTGAGTAAACAGCAGATGGTAGTTCAAGCCAATTTTGGACAAAAACACGTTAGAGACTAAGGACAGCTTTGTGCCATTAAGAGTCGTTCAGGCATTCATATAAAATATGCGAGATTTACAAAAGCAGACGTTCGGTAACGCCCGCATAAGGGGCTGATAATAGTTTGCTAAAATGTGAAGCGGAGCGGAACCGAGCAAACTGTTAGCAGTCCCGTGCTTAATGCGCTTGTTAGGCGCTACTTACCCTAAACTTTTTTACTTGCTCTAAAATTGGCAATACGAAATAGCCGTGCTGCCACAAAAAAATAAATGATAGCTTGAACACTATGAATAACAGGTTTATCCATAAACGTCCCAACCATAACAGCCATAATAGGCATAGCAATAAACAAAACACCAATTAGCCGAAGAGCAATTGGAGAAACAAACCCCTTCCTATTTTTAGGGCTTGAGACAATTAACCTAAATGATAATAAACTAACCCAAATGCTACCAATTAAGAAAACACTACCAATTGAAACCGTAAAAACTGATGGTGGTACATTTGGAGCTAGCAAACATAATAGCTGAGCCTACAATACACAAAAGTGTAAATGGAAATAATACTAACCCTAAAGGTAAAGTAATCCATCTCGGTAACGATTTAGGTTCAACTAACTCGGATTCCATAGTACGCCTAACGCCCGCCTAACACGCAATGTGTTGGCAAGGCTTTTTGCGTCGTTTGCCAAAACCACAACAACTAATCATTGTCGGAGTTAAGGCGTTTGTTATGTTTACCTGCTCGTTGAATTAAACATGATAGAGCAGATGCGTAAATAGTGAAGAAAAGCATAAAAGCAACAGCGGTACTTAATATGGCCGCCCAGTTGCTTTTAGTGGACATTTCATAAATCAAATATACAGAAATAGGTAATGACAGGAGGTAACTATTACTCTTGGCAATAGATTTATCAAAAATGGATATAAACTTTTCAGTAATGGTTGCAGAAAAGTTTAAGGCTAGTGGGATAATCAATAAACCAACAAAAAGAATATCTATTACAACGTCTTTCAATTTAGAAACTCCATATCTAAGTAAACATAACGCCCGCATAATGGGCGGATTAAGCTTGGCTAAAATTAGCGAAGAATGAGCGCAGCCAAGCTTTAGACGTCCATTCATTAATGCGTTTGTTATGTGGCTATTTACTGTCTAGCCAACATTTAGAAAATACTATGTCATTAGAGTTGGAAACAATGAGCTTGTGAACATAATCTAAACCATGAACAGGGGCTGGGTCTTTACCAACCATATACACAGCATTAGATGACACAATTAGTTTTTCATTAATACTTACCGATGCTTCATTGTTTAACAATAAGCCTTCGAATAACCCTTGGTAACCCGCCATAACATGAATTGCTTTATTTAACTCTTGCCCTTTCAATCCTTCTGTCGCGATCCAAAGGTTTGAATGATCCACAAGTTTGTTTTTCGGTAATTCAGACAAGCTATTAATTATGTATTCTTTGGCGCTTTTCAAATAAGGTTTATGAGTTGCCATATTACCTTCAACAAAATTTATCGCTTTTGAAACAGAGACAATAACTTTTGAGTTGTTAGTTTTATAGAAAATTGCAGGTAGCTCATAAGATACGGGATGGCTTAAATTGGATTTCCATTTAACAGGGTACAGATTTGACTCGCAAGGGTCAGAGTCGGCATAAACTAAGCTAGAAGCTAAAAACACCATCAAAATTAATAATTTATGCATACTTTCCTTAGCCATATAACGACCTGTTAATTGGCGGTTTACGCTTGGCTATAATTAGCGAAGAATGAGCGCCAGCCAAGCAGTAAAGCGTCCATTTTAAACTGCTTGCTATGTACGGTTTACTCACCAGCCTTTATTTTGGGTAACTGAATTTGCAACATGACAAAAACAGGAATGAGTGGCAGAAACGCTAACCAAGATAATTCAGAAACAACCCAAAACCAAATGAACCATGATTCTGCAGCAATTAGCAAAAGCAACTTTATGACGCGCTTAAAAAGCATTAGATCGCCCATAGCTGCTAACGGCAAACCAAAGCCTAGCGAGCCGACTAAAACTATAGCTGGGTGAATTGACTCAAATTCAGTATTTTGTATAACTGAAAAATAAAATTCGTAGCCATAGCTAAATAGCAAAGGGCTCAATAGACAAAACATCCAAACCGTGTTCCAGCTAGTACTACGCTGATGCTTAGAGTGGATTTTATTTTTTTCTTGAAGCTTGCTCAATGCATCCATTTAACTCAGTCTATCCCTAGGTATATAACATTTTATAGTGCGCCCGTCGCGCATCTTTCTGCCGATGTTACGCGCATGTATTAATAGATCTATTTTTAACAAATAACGTAATGTATTGCCAACTATAATGTTTTATTCGCACTTAGAATATTCAGAAAAAAGAAAATACGTTAGCGGAACATTCGCTTTGTAGAATAGAGCCTATAGCATTAAACGACTTGGACCGTATCTTGATTGCTCAAAGCAGCCATTAGAGCATTTACGTTAGCTCATAATGGGGCAAAAACGGTTTACTTTGGTTAAGCGAACAAGAAAGCGGGAACAAAAAATCCCCCTCAATGACTTAAATAAACCACACAGAACGGCTAGATTTCCTTCACCCATCATAAAACCTAACAACTCCACCCGCTCACGTACACTTCCCTGTGTAAATCACGCCGGTGAGTCAGTAAATTTTACTTATCGGCTGGCTTTGCATCCGCGGCCTTATCTGGCTGTTTTTCGCTGATCATGGTGTTTAATTTCTCGCCGCCTTTGATTCCAAAATCTAACGTGCGGATTGGGAATGGAATGGTCATATCAGCTTCGCTTAAGGCATTTCTAACAGCCACAACAGCTTTGTGGCGTACAGTCATAAAGTCAGCTTCACCGGGGTATTTAATCCAAAACCACACCAGTAAATTAACGCTGCTATCGCCAAAGCTTTCGGCGTATACGGCGGTCTCTTCTTGCTTGATCACAAAATCAAATTCATTGATTTTTTTAACGATAACCTCTGCAGCTTGCTCTGGGTCATCTGCATACGAAATACCCACAGGCACCTCAATACGGCGAACGCCTAACGTACTGTAATTACTAAGTATGTTTCTAAATAAAATTTTATTAGGTACGAGAATTAGTTGTCCATAAAAATTCTCGATAAGGGTGTTTCTTAGGTTAATCGCGCGCACTGTACCAAATACACTTTCCGTTCGAATGACATCACCTGCTTTAAAGGGTTTACGGATACCCATGGCAATACCTGCGATTAAGTTTTCGGTCATATCCTGAAAAGCAAAACCGATAGCAAGACCAACAATACCAGCACCTGCGAGTAATGAAGTCACGGTGCCTCTGAGGCCTAAAAAATCGAGTGCAACAAACAGCCCTACACAAAGAATAACCACTTTTGCAATAGACGACATCAAATCAGCAATTTGCGTTGATTCCAAAGAGCGACGTAAGATTTTACGCAGCATTGAGCCACACACTCGCGCTAAAAGCGAAAATAAAATGGTTATTATGATTGCGACGATGAAGTTAGGAATATGACTTATAACAATATCAATCCAACCACCAAGCTTCTCTTCAATGAGCTTTTCAGCTTCACTAACGGATGGAATTTTTAGCATGTTTATACCTTGTTATCTTATATTAACTAACTCGGTAATTTGCAAAATGAACGCCATGTTTAATCAGACAAATAAAAACCATAAAAAAAGCCGTGCATCGCACGGCTTTTAACACACTAAAGTAGGCTCTTTTTTCTAGTGCTGTTCTTCTCGCAGAAAAACAGGTTCGAGCTCTTTCGCGGTTGCATCGCTACTGAAGTAATAACCCGCTACTGTGAAATCTTTTAAATCACTCAATTGAGTAATTTTATTCTCAATAATGTAACGCGCCATCATGCCGCGGGCTTTTTTCGCGTAAAAGCTGATCACTTTATACTGGCCGTTTTTACAATCTTTAAAATGAGGTGTAATAATTTGTGCATTTAAGGCTTTTTTATCAACTGCTTTAAAGTACTCATTTGAAGCAAGGTTTACTAAGTACTTACTGTCTTGCTCTGCCAAGACTGTATTGAGTTTTTCGGCTATCACACTCCCCCAAAACTCATACAAGTTTTTACCGCGTGGATTTTCAAGCTTAGTGCCCATTTCTAGGCGGTAAGCTTGCATTAAATCGAGCGGCTTAAGCACACCGTAAAGGCCAGATAAAATTCGTAAGTGAGACTGTGCATAATCTAAGTCAGAGTGTGTTAACGACTGTGCATCTAAACCACCATACACATCTCCATTAAATGCAAGGACCGCTTGTTTTGCGTTTTCTGTTGTAAACGGCTGTGACCACTGTGCGAATCGCGCTGCATTTAAACCAGCTAGTTTATCGCTGATTTTCATTAAACTGCCAATTTGAGCAGGGGTTAAATCACGGCAAACTGACATTAACTCTTCGCTGTGCTCGAGTAATTCAGGCTGAGTGAATTTGTCGGTCGTGGCTGGTGTTTCATAATCTAAATTTTTTGCAGGTGAAATAACTGTGATCATAGATAGCTATTGACTTGTAATTTGTTTGATGTCAATTTCAACATTAAATGAATCAAAATGCACGTTTTGTTTCGCCCCGCCTTAATTCGCTGCATTTTCACATCTAATGCCTTAGTTTTCTTAGTTAAGGACATTTGACCTATTAAACACTGTCATAGTGTTGCAGCATTAAGGTGGCTATAATGGATTTTCTTTTAACTTGCTTGGAATGAGGAAAGCAAATGACTTCAGCACTACAAAGGCTTAAACAGCATTCATCTATTGTTGCAGATACAGGTGATATTGAAGCTATCAAAAAGCACCAACCAGAAGATGCAACAACTAACCCATCTTTACTTTTAAAAGCCAGTGAAATTGAAGCGTATAAACCTTATCTAGACAAGGCATGGCAATACGCAAAAGAAACAGAGCAAGATGCAGCCAAGCAACTTGAACTTGCTTGCGATTATTTTGCCGTATTAATTGGTAAAGAAATCAGCGAAATTGTACCGGGTTATATCTCGACAGAAGTCGATGCGCGTTTATCTTTCGATACACAAGCGACGATTGATAAAGCACATACTTTACTTAGCCTTTACGAAAAAGAAGGGGTAAGCAAAGATAAAATTCTTATTAAAGTTGCATCAACGTGGGAAGGCATCAAAGCTGCCGAGCAATTAGAAAAAGAAGGCACTAAGTGTAACTTAACGCTGTTATTCTCAGAAGCGCAAGCACGTGCCTGTGCCGACGCCAATGTATTTCTAATTTCACCGTTTGTTGGCCGTATTCTTGACTGGCATGTAGCGAATGGTATGGAAAAACCGACTGATCCAATGCAAGATCCTGGTGTACAGTCTGTTCGTAGTATTTATGAATTCTACAAACGCCATGACTATAAAACAGTCGTGATGGGTGCAAGCTTCCGTAACACGGGTGAAATCATCGCGCTTACTGGTTGTGATAAATTAACAATCAGTCCTGCATTACTTGAAGAGCTTGGTGAGCTTACAGACGCACAAGAGTACTTACTTGAAAGCGACTTTACCGTTGAGCCAAAACCAGCACCACTGACTGAAAGTGAGTTCCGTTGGTTACATAATCAAGATGCCATGGCGACAGAAAAACTAGCTGAGGGCATTCGCTCTTTTGCCGAAGCGCAGCTTGAATTAGAAGCACGCTTTAAAGCAATGTAATCTGTAAAAATCATTGTAAATGAACGCCACCGCTCTCGGTGGCGTTTTTGTTTATATACCATACAAAATTTTGATCTATTCATCTAGCAATCACATTTCTGTAACAACATCGTCACTTTTTTATTCTATTTTTGTCTAGCCTGTGGTATAGGTATTTCCGAGGTTCAAAATAATCAATAGGAGAAGTTCATGGATAGCCTAGACGATATTTTAGAAATATTAGAAGGTCCTAGTACAACAAAAAAGACCTCTACAAAAAATAAAAAGAGAAAATGGCGCGAAATCGAAGCTTTGAAAGATAAGCACAGATTACGTAAAGAACTACAGGAGTTAGACTACTTTACAGACAGTATAGCGATTGATGAGCTAGACTTTTAAATCAAGGCCCGCAAGGGCCTTTTGTTTGCATTAAATTTTAGGAAGGTGCCAATTAATCGGTGTTTTATGCTGTTCGCTCAGTCGCTGATTAATCGTTGAAAAGTGCTTACACCCAAAAAAACCTCGATGTGCAGACAAAGGTGAGGGATGAGGGCCTTGGATCACATGATGACGCGATGTATCGATGTGTTTACCTTTCTTTTGTGCATGTGCCCCCCACAAAACAAACACAACTCCCTCACATTGCTGATTGATCAGTGCGATAACTTGGTCTGTAAACTGCTCCCATCCCAAATGCTTATGAGAATGCGCGTTTCCCTGCTCAACGGTCAGTACTGTATTCAATAAAAACACGCCCTGCTCTGCCCAGCTTTGTAAGTAACCATGCTCAGGTATTTCGAATCCGTCGATATCTGTGGCCAGTTCTTTATAGATGTTTTTAAGTGAAGGTGGCAGTTTTTTAACCTCAGGTTGCACTGAAAAGCATAATCCATGTGCCTGCCCTTCACCGTGATAAGGGTCTTGCCCTAAAATAACCACTTTCACATCGTTTAAAGGAGTGGCGTTAAAGGCTGAGAAAACCTGTTCTTCAGGTGGGAATACTACAACACCCGCAGCGCGTTTATCAGCAACGTAGGTTAGCGTGTCTTGCATATAGGGCTTGGCTAATTCAGCCTTTAAAAAATCTTGCCAGTTGGTCATTTTGAAGCCTGTATTTGCTTTCTTGAAATGTCTATTTTACCACACATCTCGCTCAAGCCATCAAGCATGCGGGTTGTAAAGCGATGTAATAAATCAGCGTTAACACTTATAAATTGGTTATGCTGAACAGCCGGTAATTCAGGCCATTGTCGCCAATCTATTTGAGGTTGCGGCTTTTTCGATTTTTCATCGGGGATAATAATCACCTCGGGTTTACTTACCAGCACATTTTCAATGCTGATACGCGGATAATCGGTTTCACTGTTTGCAAATACATTGTCAGCATGGCAAATCGTTAGTAACTGATTAATCCATGTGTTACCACCCACTGTCATCATCGGCTCTGGCCATAACTGATAAAACACACTCACTGGGAGTTTATCCTGCTGTGAAGCACGGATGGCAGCAAGCTTTACTTCAAACTCAGTGGCGACTCTATCGGCTCGCGTCTTTAAATGGGTTAACTCACCTAATTTACGTAACTCATCAGCCACATTATCCACTTGGTCTGGGTTACTGTAAGCAACCGGAATACCTAATTTCTCAATGTAAGCAAGATCTTCAGCTTTATTACCGGTCTTCCATGCAAGAACAAGATCAGGTTTCAGCGATAAGAGCCTTTCCATATTGATGCCGTAGTAACCACCCACTCGTTCAATTTCATTGGCTTGTGCAGGGTAATCGGCATAATCGACGGTTCCAACGATGCGATCTCCAGCACCAATTGCAAACAGGTTTTCGACTATATGCGGAGCCAAAGCAACGATACGCTGAGGCTCTTTAATTTCATGTGCGTAAGAAAACTGAGCCAACCACATCAATGCCCATAAGCAACTAAAGGTCAGTGCTTTCATATTAGTAATCAAACCCTTTTTGTGCCTTTATGCCAGCATCAAATGCATGCTTCACGTTACGTACTTCACTCACTGTGTCTGCAAGCTCTGTGAGTTTTCGGTGCGCGCCTCGCCCTGTAATAATCACTGATTGCATTGCAGGTCGCGAACTAATTGCAGCAATGACTTCATCTAAATCAATGTAGCCATAGGTAATCATATAAGTGATTTCATCGAGCATCACTAAATTAATAGACTCATCTTTTAGCATTCGTTTTGCTTCTTGCCATGTCACTTGCGCTGCCGCTGTGTCAGAGTCTTTATTTTGAGTCTCCCAAGTGAAACCCGTATTCATAATGACAAATTCGACGCCTGCTTTTTCGAGTAAATTACGTTCACCGCACTCCCAAGTGCCTTTAATAAACTGACAAACAGCTGCTTTCATGCCATGACCCACAGCACGCGCTACAGTACCAAAGCCTGAGGTTGATTTTCCTTTCCCGTTACCTGTAATGACCTGAAAAATACCTTGCTCTTTTTGAGCCGCGGCGATGCGCTCGTCTACTTTTTGTTTTACTTTTTGTTGGCGCTGTTGGTGCTTATCTTGGTTGTTTTCGCTCATTATTTTTCCTTACTAAAGGTGTCATAAATATTGATAATTTGCTCAATATCCATATGTTTTTCCACTACGTCTGCGAGTCTATTTAACTGCTGTTCGCGGTGTTGATTAAGATCGATAGGTGTCAATTTCGTCTCAGGCTCTAGCCATCTGACCAACTGATTTACTGCATCAGGTGTATCAAAAAGCCCATGTAAGTAAGTACCTGCTACTTGGTTATCATCGCTAATAAAGCCGTCATGGGTAAAGCCATTCGGATGCTGTTCAAACGTTATAAAAGGCTGTTCAAGCGCTGGCCCCTCACTTATTCCGGCATGTATTTCATAGCCACAAACTTGCTGTTCGCTGCTGTTTAAATACAATATTCCAGTTACTTGTGTCAGCACTTTTTGTTGGCCTAACTGAGTTTCAAAATTAGCGATTCCCAACCCTTTTGCTTCCCCTAGTCTAGACTCAACAAAATGAGGATCGGCAATTCGCATCCCTAACATTTGTAGGCCACCACAAATCCCCAGCACTTTGCCTGAATAACGAAGATGGCGGTGTATTTGTTTGTCCCACCCTTCATTTTTTAGAAAGGCTAAATCGCTTAACACATTCTTACTACCTGGAATAATAATTAGATCAACATCAGGAATCGATTGTGTATGACGGACATAGTGAAGGTCTATTTCTGGTTGCAGTCTGAGGACATCGAAATCAGTGTGATTACTAATATGAGGTAAAAGAAGAACAGCAATGTGTAACTGTGGCTTAGCAACTTTATTAGCAATAGCCACGGCATCTTCGGCATCTAAGGCTAAATCATGTAAGTATGGCAAAACCCCCAAAACAGGTTTATTGGTGTATTGCTCAAGCCAATCTAAACCACTTTGTAACAGTGCTATATCACCACGAAAACGATTTATTACAAACCCTTTTACGCGCGCTTGCTCTGATTCAGATAACAACGCTAACGTCCCAACCAGGTGAGCAAAAACCCCGCCTTTA
The DNA here is from genome assembly GCF_053628915.1 of Pseudoalteromonas sp. MBR-15. Classification (NCBI taxonomy): domain Bacteria; kingdom Pseudomonadati; phylum Pseudomonadota; class Gammaproteobacteria; order Alteromonadales; family Pseudoalteromonadaceae; genus Pseudoalteromonas; species Pseudoalteromonas sp. MBR-15. Next base: position 6,765 of record NZ_JBRJHH010000012.1, on the reverse strand, counting down.
TCAATATCGGCAATAATGATCACTGGGCAATCGACAGCCTCAGCATAACCCATGTTAGCAATATCATTTTCTCTGAGATTAATTTCTGCTGGACTGCCTGCGCCTTCAACAACTAATAGCTCAAACCGTTCGCTTAAGCGCTTTTGAGAGGTGAGTACAGCGTCCATAGCGACCTTTTTATAATCGTGGTAACTGCCGGCTTCCATATTTGAAAGCGCTTTTCCATGCACAATAACTTGTGCACCCGTATCGCTATTTGGTTTTAGTAAAATAGGGTTAAAATCAACCTCAGCGGGCACATTAGCTGCCACTGCTTGCAGTGCTTGTGCACGCCCTATCTCGCCTCCATCGGCGGTTACAGCACTATTAAGTGCCATGTTTTGCGGCTTAAAAGGCGCAACCTTAATGCCGCGTTTAGCAAAAATGCGACACAATGCCGCCACTAAAGTGCTTTTACCTGCATCAGATGTCGTGCCTTGCACCATAAGGGTTTTCATCATTGCTCCCTCTTTAATGTTTGTGCAAGGCCAGCAATAATAAACTCAACCCGAGCAACCTGCTTGGCAAGTGATTGGTGTAACCAACCCGAATGATCAACAAACTGGCGGCTCAATTCACCCAATGGCACAATACCATGGCCTACTTCATTGCTAACAAAAATAACCTCGCAGGGAAGCTCTTTAAGCACATCAAGTAGTGCTGCTTTTTGCTCTAGCCAATATGCTTCACCGTGCTGACATAAACAATTACTCAGCCAAAGTGTTAAGCAATCAACCAAAATACAGCGGTCTGCTTTGCCATGCTCTTTGAGCACTTTAGCCAATTGCAGTGGCTCTTCGATAACTTGCCAACGACCATCGCGCTCTAATTGATGACGTGCAATGCGTTCAGCCATTTCACTATCACCCGCATTGGCTGTCGCAAGATAAATAATCGATTTGCCTGAATTGCTAGCTAGTTGCTCTGCAAAGCAGCTTTTACCACTGCGTGCGCCACCTAAAATCAAGGTATGTGGTTGCTTCATAACATGCTCACTAAGGTTAAATATACAGCCAGCTCAGCAATTTGTTGTGCGGCACCTAGGCAGTCTCCGGTATAACCTGATAACTGTTTTTTGAACCAGTGAATCAATATAAAACGCGTTATAATAAGTACAAGGATTACAGTGAAGATGTGCCAAATACTGAGCACTGAAAATAACCATGCGAAAAGTATCACTGCCCCGCCTGTCGCAAGCAGTATTTGGTAACTTTCGGTGCTTAAATACATCGCAACGGGTTTTACTTTGCTGGTTGCATCGTGACTAACATAATCCATGTCAGCAATTAAACTCGTTGCGACAATTCGGCTTAAACTCTGCCCTAATAGCAACGCAATGAGTAGCAAATTTAGTGACTCAGACAACACAACTAAACTTTGAAACTTAATAAGCAGCACAATAATAAGCGCAGCCGCTCCGTAAGTTCCTAAACGGCTGTCTTTCATAATGGTCAGCTTATCTTCAACTTTCCAGCCACCACCAAAGCCATCCCATACATCTGCTAACCCATCTTCATGAAATGCCCCCGTCAAAATTAACCCTAAGGCCATAACAAGTGCCACGGAAATTGAAGCAGGAAAAAAGTAACTAAACACGAGATAACCTAAACTTAAAATCCCCGCAAGTAGAACCCCTACCAAAGCAAAATAGCGACTGGCTTGGTTCAATGCCGTCGTTGATACCTCAAAATTAAGCGTCACAGGTATACGTGTTAAAAAACTAACAGCTAGCAATAATAGCTGCTTTTGAGAAGGCGATGGGTTGTGTGTATTCATTGCTTAAACAACCTGCTCAACATGTGCATCTGCAAAACTTGCCATTTCGTTATAAAATGCAAGCGATGATTGTAATAATGGTAACGCCAAGGCGGCACCACTGCCCTCTCCCAAGCGCAAATTAAGGTTTAATAATGGCAATGCGTCTAACGCTGCCAGCATGGCTTTATGTCCTTGCTCATCTGAGGCGTGAGCAAAAATCATATAATCACGTGCATGCGCGTTTATACGTGTCGCAACCAATGCTGCGGCACTGCAAATAAAGCCATCAATAACCACCACCATGCCTAATTCCGCCGCGGCTAAAATAGCACCTGTTATTTGAGCTATTTCAAAGCCACCCAGCGCAGCTAATGTCATTAATGGATCGTTTAGATGCGCCTGATGCAAATTAACGGCTTGTTCAACAACCGCAATTTTTTTAGCTACCACCTCATCCGTTACGCCCGTGCCCTTACCCACACATTGAGCGGCAGGTAATGATAATAGAGCAGCCATTAATGCTGCCGCACTGGTTGTGTTACCGATCCCCATTTCACCGAATGCCACGGTATTACACCCTGTATTTTTTATTGCATTCACACGCTGCTTAGCAAACTTAAAGCCTTGTTCAACTTGCGCTGGCGACATCGCCATTGAGGTATTTATTGACTCAGTAATATGCCCTAAACGTTGATTATAAACACTAATATGATACTGTTCTGACAAAGTGCCTGCATCAACGACCTCAAGCTGCCATCCAAGTTGACGACAAAATACATTAATTGCCGCTCCACCATGCGCAAAATTCGCAATCATTTGTGAAGTCACACTGCTTGGCGCAATCGAAACCCCTTGGCTAGCAACACCATGGTCACCTGCAAAAACGACGAGTGTCGGCGCGTTAATAACAGGTTTAAATTCATCTACAGCGTGCTCTGAGTTAAGAGATTGACTTAAAATGAGTGTCAACTTTTTTGCGCACTCTTCTAATTGACCAAGCGCTCCTAAGGGTTTGGTTTTAAGATCTATTTTTTGTTGAATTACAGATGCATACTGCGAGTTAAGAGGTGCGATATTAAACATGGGCTACCTGCGCTGTTTACGAAAATAAAGTAAAGATAAAAAGAACACACTGCCTATAGCCGCAGTGATCACACCCACAGGCAATTCTTGATTAGTCAGTAAAGTACGACAAAGCACATCGACCCATACCATAAATGTACCACCAACAAGGCTCGTCATTAAAAGGTTGTGGCTTGAGCCTTGCGACGTAAAGTAGCGGACAATATGCGGGATCATAAGCCCAACAAAGCCAACCCCCCCACACATAGCGACCAAAACAGCGGTAATTAACGAACTAAGCAGTAACATTAAAATACGAAAACGTTGAGCATGAATCCCCAATGTTGCCGCGCTTTCATCACCAAGCAACATAGCGTTTAACTGACGACGAAAAGCGATCATTAACGTCATACACGCAATGATTACGGTGAGCGGGATCCAGAGCGTTCCCCACTCAGCACGTGAAAAACTTCCCATAGTCCAAAATAAGATAGCTGTAATCGCTTGAGGATCGCTAAAATAAAGTAATAAACTGGTTAAAGCACTAAACAGAAATGACAGTGCGACCCCCGCCAATAACATCGCTTCAACTTGCCCTACATGGCGACGCCCAGCAATGCCAATCAACAAAAACATAGAGAGTAAGCTGCCCAAAAATGCAGCAATCGACATACTAAAGCCAAAACTCACACCGGTAAGCGATATAAAGCAAACCACACCAAATGAGGCACCTGAAGAAATACCAAATAAGTAAGGGTCTGCCAACGGGTTTCGCGTTACAGTTTGTAATATAAGCCCAGCAAGCGAGAGCCCAGCTCCAGCTAAAAACGCCAATATCATACGTGGCATGCGCAGTTGCAAAATAATACGTTGGATAAATTCATCACTGCCCTGGCTGATTAAACTATGCAGCACATCACTCATTGATGTACTCGCGGCACCAAAACTGAGTGCTAAAAAGCAACTAACAAGTGCAACGCATACACAGAGACTAAAACGCACCCTATCAGTCATCTTGATGCTCCTGTCTGTTATAGCCGTAATAGTAGGTAATATGTGGCACGAACTCATCAAACGAGGTTGACTGAGGATGAGCAGACACTCTTGCACAAACACCAAAAACATCACTTAACAGCTGCTCGGTAAGCACCTCTTTTGGTGTGCCTTGCGTAATTAATTGACCTTCATCGATAACAAGTAACTCATCACATACGCTAGCAGCTAGATTTAAATCATGAAATGAAGCGAGCACAGTGACATCAAGTGACTTAGCAAGCTCCATAATTTGAATTTGATACTTAACGTCAAGATGGCTGGTTGGCTCATCCATAATCAATAACTTTGGTTGCTGAACAATTGAGCGGGCTATAAGTGCACGCTGTTTTTCTCCACCCGAAAGTGAATCAAAGCTTTGCTGTGTGTGATGACTTAAACCAACCTGCTCGATTGCTTGATAAATACGCTTTTTATCATCGGCATTAGTCGCACTAAACAGGGTTTTATGTGGGGTGAGACCTAAACTAACTACATCGAAAACAGATAAATTAAATTGCGAAGGAGACTCTTGTAAAACCACAGCAACATTTTTAGCGAATTCATCAGCACTGATTTGCCAAATATTATCGCCAGCTAAAAAGACTGCACCTTGTTGTGGTTTTAAATAGCGATATAAGCAACGCAATAAACTTGATTTACCGGCGCCATTAGGTCCCAGCAAACCAATAAATTGACCTGCATTTAACTGCAAATTGATTGATTTAAGAATTGTTTTATCAGCAATTCCCCAGCTTAAATCAGATACTGAAATTAAAGGGGTTGTGCCTTGGCTTTTTAATTGCAAATTACACTCTCTTGGCGAGTTTTATCAACGCACCAGAAAGCACTGACCTATATCAGTAGATAACGTGAGTTGACCCGCTCAATGATACTAATTAGTTTGAATATTAAATCGCTCAAATCGATAAACACTCTACTGTATTAGCATAATAAGACTAATTGTTGTTGCTAAGTATCTGGCTGACCATGTTCATCATGGATTACAGTTGCGGGAACAGCTGGAGAATCTCACCCCATTCCATAGCATATAGATATACCTAAACGACCTCATGATGCGAGTTTCTGTTGGAATTAAAGCAATATAGGCAAGAAATTGATTACACAGAATGGTTATTCCTTTCCTAAAATCAATAACGCGGAATTAATCGCTTTAAACCAACCCGCAGAACGTTGTTCAAAAACTTACTTTCTAAGTTGTTACTTATAAACGTGCTGCAAAGTAACGCCTTGATATAAAGCCCCTGTAAAACGCCGAAATCTAAATTTTGAGGTAGTTCGGTATATTATGGCGGGCTAAGTAAATAATTCAATGAATATCACTCTAGATGGCTAAAAAACTATTTTAGGCCACGCTTGCCCTTGTTCATCTATATATACATCTAACGTTATTAACCCTGCATAAGGTAAATGAAAAACATTAAGGTGAGTATTCGTTTGTTTAGGCATATGACAAATAATAGCGAGGATTTGTTTAATTACACCGGCGTGGCTAATCACTAATGATTGCGTATGTTTGGACTCTGTAAGCGAAACTAAAAATGCCTGCCACCATGCTTCGACTCGCGCGTAAAAGTCAGCCATTAATTCACCATTTGGCACTTTAACCTGCCACGGATGTTGCCAAAAATCACCGACATGAGGTTTACCATTTTGTTGCCAAAGTTGTTGGTAATCTTGGCCATCCCAGTCACCAAAATTAAACTCTTTCAATGCATTGTTATATTGCACATTGATTGTATGCTGACGAGCTAAGAATTCTGCATGCGTTGAACAACGTTTTAGCGGAGAGCTATAAATAGCATCGAAGCGAGATAATTTTGCGCTTGCTAGACGCATCTGTTCATAGCCTACATCTGACAAAGCAACATCAACGTGCCCACAAAGAATGCCCGGAGTTGCAATTTCGCCATGACGTAGTAAGTAAACCCGTGAAGTAAATGCGTCCATAAATATCCTTAATCAGCCATACAAGACGGTAACGCGTTTCTAGCTCAGTGTCGAGTTAGGCTAAACGAATTAAGCGAACATCAAAATGCAGCACTGCATTTGCACCAATTTTACCACCATTCCCCTTTTTACCCCACGCAAGCGCAGGAGGGATCACAAATTCATAGCGAGATCCTATATTCATCAACAAAAGCCCCTCTCTTAGGCCTTCAATCGCTTCCGATAAAGCAAACACCTCCGGCATACCCGCTTTATAGCTATCGGCAATAACATGACCGTCAGCGAGCATAATTCGTTGATTAATAACAACAGTATCAAACTCTGTGAGCTTGTCACCTGCCGCATCCTCTACAACTTTATACATCAAACCCGATGGGCACACTTGTGTATCTGGATGAGCTGAAAATTTGCTGATAAATGCTTCACTATTCTTACGGTTTAAACCTGATGAGCCTTTCGATTTTGTTGTTTTCTTACGAGACACAAAACACCTTAATTGTATTACAAATATAAAGCGCTTTATCGCATAACAAAGATAGGGAAGCAAGGAGTTTAAAGTAGAGTAGCAAGCGCTAAAAACTCAACAATGTCCTAACCTGAAAGATACACTACAGTGGCAATTCAGAGACTTTTCAGCACTAAAGTGCCTTTTACGTCCTAATTATCTCAGCGTGAGGTGAAATAAGCAATTTAAGAGAACCTTTCAATCTGTGTGATCAGACATCTATTTTCTGACATCCGATATAGTAGAAAGCATTAAACACAAAAAAGCCCGATTCTTTCGAATCGGGCTTTCTTTAATTAGGATCCTGGCGATGTCCTACTTTCACATGGCAAATGCCACACTATCATCGGCGCTGTTTCGTTTCACTACTGAGTTCGGCATGGGGTCAGGTGGGTCCA
>NZ_JBRJHH010000011.1:0-150418 GCF_053628915.1 Pseudoalteromonas sp. MBR-15 | reverse complement strand
TATTTAACATCTTTCGATGTTGAATTGACTGTGCTGAAATAAGTAAACTTATTTCCGTTGGTCACTCAGTTCAATTGAGACTCTAAATTTGTTTGTCTTACTACCTAAGTAGCTCGACTGTTAGAACTCAATCTGTACGAGTGCCCACACAGATGATTGCTTTATATTGTTAAAGAACGTTGCGATTAAAGCGTTTCACTTTAACTCGCTAGGGCTGCGTATATTACGCTTTCCTATTTTTTTGTCAATACTTAATTTTGAGAAAATTTAATTTTTCGAAACTAAGTTTTACTTAACACCCTGAGTTGCTCTTGCCTCGCTAAGCGTTGCTGTCTGCCGTCTCAGTGGGGTCGCATTATAGGGAGATCCGAATTCAGATCAACTGTTTTTTTACGTTTTTATGAAAAAAATGACTGTTCGTGCAAAATACGAACGAAACGGGTAAAAACAATACTAAAACCTCGTTAAGAAGTGTAATTTGAACAGAGATATGTAGAAACCGATAAAAGATAAACACACAGATTGAGGTTTTATAGCTGTCGCTGCAGATCTAGATAACCGACAAAGTACGCAAAATAACCCAAGCTTAAACACTGTTTAGAACATTAACACTTTATATTAGTAGCGCTCACGAGCTAAAGACACTAAAAGGGCTCATGATAGAAAGTGCCGAAGTAGCTTCCATCAGTTTTATTGTTCTCATGAATGCTAGCTGCTCCCAACACTATACACTTCATATTGTGTCGATTTATATTCTGCTTAATGGAATGTTATGTTCAGGCGAAAGGTACCTTAGTTCAACCACACTACTTGCAAACTCCTCGCACTATTTAATTGAGGGCATGTGTTTTTTGACCGAACGTACCAACACACTAGTTGGTTTAACACTCTTTGACGCAGCGAAATCATTCTATACTTGCATGTCTTCCCCCCAAACCAAATAAAACTGCATCATTAAGTTTGTAATAAGGGCTCAACTAAAATTCAAATCGTGAAAATGTATATCATCACATCTAGCTGATACAGTATTCTGGTAATAGGCCATTCTTGCGTATGTTCGATGTAGTTACATGTTCGATGTAGTTACACGTTCTATAACGTTATAAGTATCGACAATGATAAGTTCATCAAAACTAATCTATTCACTACCATTAGCTTCTGCTATTTACTGATCGTTGTAATACGACTTAGCGAGCTCAACGCTCTATAAATAAGACCATTAAACAGACTAAACTTTAAAGCCGATGATTGTTCTAATGGTAAAGATTCATTACTCGCCTTGATCTCATTTTTATACCATTGTGCTTAATTAAGTGGTCTATTTTGAGGCAATAAAACCGCGTTAATAACAAGGCAAAAATGTCGTTATTGAGGTGTTCTCGGCAATTGCTCCTGCATTGCGCTACCTCCTGCATCTATGCAGTCGTAAATCAGACATTTTTAACGCAGCTAGCGACTGGTTTAATGACTCAAAATGATTAAGTATTATTGCGGATTAAAATAAGTACCAAGCAGAAATGTGGCTATTAATAATAAATGGTAAGCGTTATCGAATGTCTAAAAGAGCTAACTGTCGAAAACAATCTGCTGGTGAAAAGAATAGAGTGGACGAAACGTGCCTAAAAAAGAGGGGGCTGCTGTTTATAAGATACCTGACCACAATTTACTGAGAAATTAGATGGCAATAGATCGCATACCAAGAAAGTAAAAAGCCGAGCATAAGCTCGGCTTTTTGGTGTCTTTACGACTTACTCTGCAGACTGTGCGTCTTCTTGAACTTCTTCGTTTGTCGCTGGGCGACCAACTAGTTCAATATAAGCCATTGGTGCATTGTCACCAGCACGGAAGCCACACTTAAGAATACGAGTGTAACCACCTGGACGGTCTGTATTACGAGGACCGATTTCGCTGAACAATTTGCCAACTACTTCATTATCACGCGTGCGAGCAAACGCTAAACGGCGGTTTGCTACACTGTCAGTCTTAGCCAGTGTGATTAAAGGTTCAATTACACGGCGCAACTCTTTCGCTTTAGGCAAAGTTGTTTTGATGATTTCATGTTTCACCAAAGAACCAGCCATGTTGCTGAACATCGCTTTGCGATGGCTGCTGTTACGGTTTAATTGACGACCACTCTTACGATGGCGCATGACCCTATCCTTCTAACTAAACTAATATAGTGATTTAGATTATTCAGCTAGGCTTGCAGGCGGCCAATTTTCTAGGCGCATACCTAGAGATAGACCACGTGAAGCTAGCACGTCTTTAATTTCAGTTAGAGACTTCTTACCTAAGTTAGGCGTTTTAAGAAGCTCAACTTCAGTGCGCTGAACTAAATCACCGATATATTGAATTTGCTCGGCTTTCAAACAGTTTGCTGAACGTACTGTTAGTTCAAGATCATCAACTGGACGAAGTAGAATAGGATCGAATTCTGGCTTCTCTTCTTTCTCTTCTGGCTCAGTTACATCACGTAAATCTACGAATGCATCTAATTGCTCAGCTAAGATAGTAGACGCACGGCGGATCGCTTCTTCAGGATCTAAAGTGCCGTTCGTTTCCATATCAATGATTAACTTGTCTAAGTCTGTACGTTGCTCAACACGGGCTGATTCAACCGAGTACGCAATACGTTCAACTGGGCTGAATGATGCATCAAGCAGCAATCGACCAATTGGACGCTCATCGTCATCAGAGGATAAACGACTAGATGCCGGCACATAACCGCGACCGCGCTCAACACGAATACGCATGCTGATCTCGCTGCTATCTGTCGTTAAGTGACAGATAACGTGATCTGGGTTGGCGATAGTTACATCACCATCGTGCTGAATATCAGCCGCAGTCACAGGGCCTACACCAGATTTAGTCAGGGTCAGAAAAACTTCATCTTTGCCTTCTAAAGTTACTGCTAGACCTTTAAGGTTTAACAGAATTTCAATGATGTCTTCTTGTACGCCCTCTTTCGCGCTGTACTCATGCAATACACCGTCGATTTCTACTTCAGTTACTGCACATCCAGGCATAGATGATAACAGTATACGGCGTAAGGCATTACCCAGAGTATGACCGAAGCCACGCTCTAATGGTTCTAAAACTACTTTAGAACGCGTTGGGTTGATAGCGTCGATATCGACTAACCTTGGTTTTAGGAATTCGGTAACAGAACCCTGCATTTTATCCTCTCTTAACTCTTAACTTTACTTAGAGTAAAGTTCGACGATTAGTTGTTCGTTAATGTCCGCAGACAGATCTGAACGCTCAGGTAGGCGCTTGAAGCTACCTTCCATTTTCTTACCGTCAACTTCAACCCAAGTCGGCTTTTCACGTTGCTCAGCCAACTCTAGAGCAGCGATGATACGTGCTTGTGTTTTAGACTTCTCACGAATTACAACAGTATCTTCTGGTGTAATTACGTATGAAGGAATATTCACAACACGACCATTAACTAAGATCGCTTTGTGGCTAACTAACTGACGTGCTTCTGCACGTGTGCTAGCAAAACCCATGCGATATACAACATTGTCTAAACGTTGCTCTAAAAGCTGTAACAAGTTTTCACCTGTATTACCTTTAAGGCGAGCAGCTTCTTTGTAGTAGTTACGGAATTGCTTTTCTAATACACCGTAGATACGACGTACTTTTTGCTTTTCACGTAACTGTAAACCGTAATCAGATAAGCGACCTTTACGAGCGCCGTGCTGACCAGGTGCAGTCTCAAGTTTACACTTAGAGTCGATAGCTCTTACGCCGCTCTTAAGGAACAGGTCAGTACCTTCACGACGACTCAGCTTGAGCTTAGGGCCCAAATATCTTGCCATGTTATTTCTCCTAACCTATTGTTAAACGCGACGTTTCTTCGGTGGACGACAACCATTATGAGGGATTGGCGTCACGTCAGTGATGTTGGTGATACGGTAACCAGCAGCATTCAAAGCACGTACAGCAGATTCACGACCTGGACCTGGACCTTTAATGAAAACTTCTAGATTTTTTAAACCGTATTCTTGAGCAGCAGTACCTGCACGCTCTGCAGCAACCTGAGCAGCAAATGGAGTAGATTTACGTGAACCACGGAAACCTGAACCACCGGCAGTAGCCCATGATAGTGCATTACCTTGACGGTCGGTAATTGTTACAATAGTGTTGTTGAAAGAAGCATGAACATGAGCCATACCATCAGCAACTTGCTTTTTAACCTTCTTACGACGAATTGGTGCTTTAGCCATAATCTACCCCACCTTATTTCTTGATAGGCTTGCGAGGACCCTTACGAGTACGCGCGTTAGTCTTAGTACGTTGACCACGTAGTGGTAACGAACGACGGTGACGTAGGCCACGGAAACAACCAAGGTCCATAAGGCGCTTGATATTTAATGTAACTTCACGACGAAGGTCACCTTCTACAGTGTACTTGCCAACTGCTTCACGCAATACGTCAAGTGTTTCGTCTGAAAGCTCACCGATTTTTGTGGTCTCGGCGATACCAGTCGCTGCTAAGATAGCCTTAGAGCGAGTCTTACCTATGCCATAAATAGCAGTTAAACCGATAACTGCATGTTTATGATCAGGGACGTTAATGCCAGCGATACGGGCCACTAACACATCTCCTATATTTGAATTTGGTTATCATCTGTTTGAAAAGCCCGTAAGGATACTCAAACGAAGACCAAATCACAACTAAAAACACAGGCCGAGTAAATAACTCAGCCTGCACGACTGTTTAATTAGCCTTGCCTTTGCTTATGCTTAGGCTCACTGCAAATTACGCGTACTACACCAGCACGTTTAATAACTTTACAGTTACGGCATATTTTCTTAACGGAAGCACGTACTTTCATTGCTCAACTCCGTAAACTGACCTTATCGGCCGTAGCCTTTAAGGTTTGCTTTTTTCAGCACAGAATCATACTGATGTGACATCAGATGCGTCTGTACTTGTGCCATAAAGTCCATGATTACAACAACGATAATCAAAATTGATGTACCGCCGAAATAGAATGGCGTTTGCCATGCCATAGTCATGAATTCGGGCACCAGACAGATAAAGGTTATATACAAAGCACCTGCCAATGTCAGGCGTGTCATCACTTTATCAATGTATTTAGATGTCTGCTCACCTGGACGAATACCTGGGATAAATGCGCCAGATTTTTTCAGGTTATCTGCTGTTTCACGCGGGTTAAATACCAACGCGGTGTAGAAAAAGCAGAAGAAGATAATAGCCGCAGCTAAAACCATCGCATATAACGGTTGACCTGGAGTCAATGTTGTAGCGATTGCTTGTAGCACATCAGCGACCGGACCTTCACCCTGGCCGAACCAGCTTGCAATTGTACCAGGGAACAGAATTATACTGCTAGCAAAGATTGGTGGAATAACACCCGCCATGTTTACTTTCAGCGGTAAGTGCGTGCTTTGAGCAGCAAATACCTGACGACCTTGTTGACGCTTAGCATAGTTAACGACGATACGACGTTGACCACGCTCGAAGAATACAACGAGGTAAGTAACAGCGAATACGATTACAGCAATCAATAACAGTACAAGTACATTCAGATCACCTTGGCGCGCCATTTCGGCTGTCGAACCAATAGCAGACGGCAGGTTTGCTACGATACCAACAAAAATCAGAACTGAAATACCGTTACCGATACCGCGTTCTGTAATTTGCTCGCCCAACCACATAAGGAACATAGTACCGGTAACTAAACTCACTACAGCAGTGAAGTAGAAACCGATACCAGGGTTAACAACTAACCCGTCCATCATACCCGGTAAGCTTGTGGCAATACCGATTGATTGGATAGTAGCAAGCACAAGCGTGCCATAGCGTGTATACTGGCTGATTTTCTTACGCCCTTGCTCGCCTTCTTTCTTAAGCTCTATAAACGGCGGATACATATGCGTTAATAGTTGCGTAATAATCGAAGCCGAGATATACGGCATAATACCCAGTGCCAACACTGAAGCGCGCTCAAGCGCACCACCGCTGAACATGTTAAACATTTCAACAATGGTGCCCTTTTGTTGCTCGAAGAAATCGGCAAGTACAGCGGCGTCAATCCCAGGGATCGGCACGAATGAACCTAGACGGTAAATAATGATAGCACCCAATACAAATAGTAATCGACGCTTCAATTCCGAAAGCCCACTTTGTGCACTTTTCATATCTTGACCTGGTTTAGCCATTAGTACTTCCTTAGTCTTCTACCTTGCCTCCGGCAGCTTCGATAGCTTCGCGAGCACCTTTGGTCACTTTAAGACCTTTAACGGTAACTGCGCGTGAAACTTCGCCAGATTTTACTACTTTAACGAACTGGATGTTCTTTTTAACTAGACCAGCTGCTTGTAACGCGTTTACGTCTACTACATCGCCTTCAACTTTAGCGATTTCAAAAAGGTTTACTTCAGTAGATACTAATGATTTACGTGAAGTGAAACCAAATTTAGGTAGACGACGTTGCATAGGCATTTGACCGCCTTCGAAACCAACGCGTACTTTACCGCCAGAACGTGATTTTTGGCCTTTATGACCACGGCCACCAGTCTTACCAAGACCAGAACCAATACCACGACCTAGACGTTTCTTTTCAGTTTTTGCACCAGCAGCAGGTGAAAGTGTATTCAAACGCATCGAATTAACCCTCAACCTTTACCATGTAAGAAACTTGGTTAATCATACCACGCACACATGCTGTGTCTTCTAACTCAACAGTGTGATTGATACGACGTAAACCAAGACCGCGTAATGTAGCTTTATGCTTCGGTAAACGACCGATAGAGCTCTTTACTTGTGTTACTTTAACAGTTTTATTAGCCATGGTTTACCCCGTGATTTCGTCTACGCTAAGACCACGTTTAGCAGCGATTGACTCTGGAGAGTTCATGTTCTCTAGAGCTGCAATCGTTGCACGAACGATATTGATCGGGTTAGTTGAACCGTATGCTTTTGACAATACGTTCTGTACACCAGTCACTTCTAGTACTGCACGCATCGCACCACCGGCGATGATACCTGTACCTTCTGAAGCAGGCTGCATGTATACTTTAGAACCCGCGTGGCGACCCTTGATTGGGTGCTGTAGCGTGTTACCGTTTAGGTCTACACTGATCATGTTACGACGTGCTTTTTCCATTGCTTTTTGAATAGCAGCTGGAACTTCACGTGCTTTACCATAACCGAAACCTACTTTACCTGCGCCGTCACCAACTACAGTTAGTGCAGTGAAGCTAAAGATACGACCACCTTTAACCACTTTAGACACACGGTTTACCGCGATTAGCTTTTCAGCCAAATCAGGCTGTTGTTGCTTTGCTTCTACGTTAGCCATTGTCTACTCCTAGAATTGCAAACCGGCTTCACGCGCTGCATCAGCAAGCGCCTTCACACGGCCGTGATATTTAAAGCCACTGCGATCAAAAGCAATCTTTTCGATGCCTTTGTCAGCTGCACGTTCAGCAACCGCTTTACCAACTGCTTGAGCAGCTGCTACGTTACCTGTGCCTTTAACTGTTTCGCTAATTGCTTTTTCAACAGTAGAAGCAGCAGCCAGTACAGTACCCTCAGCAGTAACTACTTGAGCGTAAATGTGACGTGGCGTGCGGTGGATAACAAGACGCGTTGTGCCTTGTTCAATGTAATTTCTACGAGTGCGCTTAGCACGACGTAGACGAGCTGTTTTTTTATCCATCGTCTTACCTTACTTCTTCTTAGCCTCTTTACGGCGTACATTCTCGTCCGCGTAACGAACACCTTTACCTTTATAAGGCTCAGGTTTACGGTATGCACGGATGTTAGCAGCTGTTTGACCAACTAACTGCTTGTCTACGCCCTTAACTAGAACTTCTGTTTGGCTTGGTGTTTCAATCGTAATACCTTCAGGTACTTCGAAATTCACTGGGTGTGAGAAACCAAGAGTTAAGTCTAAAACTTTGCCCTTAGCCGCTGCACGGTAACCAACACCTACTAACTGAAGCTTCTTCTCGTAACCTTCATGCGTACCAACAATCATATTGTTGATTAGAGCGCGAGCAGTACCTGCTTGAGCCCATGCATTGACTACGCCTTCACGAGGTAAAGTTGTAATAACGTTGTCGTTAACTTGTACTTCAACAGCATCGTTGATAGTGCGAGTTAATTCACCGTTTTTGCCTTTAACTGTGATGTCCTGGCCTTTTAATGTAACTTCTACACCGGCAGGAACATTGATTGGTGCCTTTGCTATGCGAGACATAGTTCCCCTCCGATTAAGCTACAAAGCCAATGATCTCACCACCAACGCCGGCACTACGTGCTGCGCGGTCTGTCATTAGGCCTTTAGAAGTTGATACGATAGCGATACCAAGACCACCCATTACCTTAGGTAATTCGTCACGTTTCTTATAGATACGTAGACCAGGGCGGCTAACACGCTGGATATTTTCAATAACAGCTTTGCCTTCGAAATATTTTAATTCGATTGCTAGCTCAGGCTTCGCTTCACCGCTTACAGCGTAATCTGCGATATAACCTTCATCTTTTAATACTTTAGCTACTGCTACTTTCAGTTTTGAAGTTGGCATCGTTACTGATACTTTCTTCGCTGACTGACCGTTACGGATACGTGTAAACAAATCCGCAATAGGATCTTGCAAGCTCATAGTCTTACTCCCGTGATACTATTACCAGCTAGCCTTTTTAAGGCCAGGAATTTCACCGCGCATAGCTGCTTCGCGAACTTTAATACGGCTCATGCCGAATTTGCGAAGGTAACCATGTGGGCGGCCCGTAACGTTACAACGATTACGTTGACGTGAAGAGCTAGAATCACGTGGTAAAGCTTGTAGCTTTAATACCGCGTCCCAACGATCATCGTCAGATGTTTTCACATCACTGATGATAGCTTTTAGTGCAGCACGCTTTTCAGCATACTGAGCAACTAATTTAGTGCGCTTTGCTTCGCGCGCTTTCATAGAATTCTTTGCCATAACCCTACCCTTATTTCTTAAATGGGAAGTTAAACGCTTCTAACAACGCACGGCCTTCCTCATCTGTTTTCGCAGAAGTAGTGATAGTGATATCCATACCGCGTACACGGTCTACTTTATCATAATCAATTTCTGGGAAGATGATTTGCTCACGTACGCCCATGCTGTAGTTACCACGTCCATCAAAAGACTTAGCACTTACACCACGGAAGTCACGGATACGTGGGATAGCGATTGAAACCAAACGCTCAAAAAAGTCCCACATACGCTCGCCACGTAGGGTTACTTTACAACCAATTGGGTAACCTTCACGCACTTTGAAGCCAGCAACAGATTTGCGTGCTTTAGTGATTAGAGGTTTCTGACCAGAGATTGCTTCTAGATCTGCAACAGCATTATCTAGGATCTTCTTGTCAGCTAGAGCTTCGCCCACACCCATGTTTAATGTGATCTTTTCGATCTGAGGGACTTGCATGACAGAGCTGAAACCAAACTTCTCTTGAAGTTCAGCCACTACTTTGTCTTTATATACTTCATGCAGTTTCGCCATCATTCTACTCCAACTATTAGATAGTTTTACCAGTAGATTTAAAGATACGTAATTTCTTACCATCTTCAATCTTGAAACCTACACGATCTGCTTTACCCGTTTCCGAGTTGTAGATCGCAACGTTTGATACGTCGATAGACGCTTCTTTCTCAACAATACCGCCAGCTTGGTTCAACTGAGGAACAGGCTTTTGGTGCTTCTTGATTAAGTTGATGCCTTCGACAAATACTCGACCAGACTCAGTAACAACTGAAAGCACTTTACCGCGCTTACCTTTGTCTTTACCGGCTAGTACGATTACTTCGTCATCACGACGGATTTTTGCTGCCATGATAGACTCCTTATAGTACTTCTGGTGCTAGTGAAACGATTTTCATGAACTTTTCAGTACGAAGTTCACGAGTCACAGGGCCGAAGATACGAGTACCAATTGGCTGTAAGTTATCATTTAAGATAACAGCCGCATTGCTATCGAAACGGATCAAAGAACCGTCCGGACGACGAACGCCTTTTTTAGTACGCACAACTACTGCGTTTTTAACATCACCTTTCTTCACTTTACCGCGAGGAATCGCTTCTTTTACAGAAACTTTGATGATATCGCCAACCGCTGCATAGCGACGGTGCGAACCGCCAAGGACTTTAATACACTGCACTTTGCGAGCGCCGCTGTTATCAGCAACGTCCAGCTGAGTTTGCATTTGGATCATGTTAATGACCTCCGGTGTAGATATTACAACACGCCTTAATTTTGTTTAAAATCAAGACATTTCGGTTAAATTCCACTCAAAAAACACACGAGTTGTCTCTTAAGGGCGGGCAATTGTATCAGCAATAGCAATGAAGTGGTAGGTTATTTTTTAATTAATTTATAATAAAGGGTCGCTATATCAAGGTGGGCTTACAACCGTTTACTGGTTTGTTATTGATTATAAAACAAACAGGGCGCCGATGCGCCCTGCTTTGAGGATTAAATTAAATTTTTATTAATTTCCAAATAAGCCTTTAAGCTTATCTTTTATTTTATCTTTCGCTTTTTCTTTCACTTCTTCTTTGGCCGCATCACTCACATCGAGGCTATAACCCACACCATGGAATGGGCCTTTAATACGCAGTGGAATTTTAAAGCCTGTGCTGTCATCTGTGGTACCTTGCCCTTCAATTGAATCAACGATGCCTGTCACGAGACGATAATCAACGTTGGTCATCGGTAAATCCACCTTACCAGCCCCCGAAATACGAATAAGCGGGCTTAATAATGACAAGTCACGGTTTTCACCCACCCCATTAGTGAAATTAAAGCTGCCTGTTAACGCTGAGAAATCTGTTTGCTCAGAGTTATCGAAGCCTGTATCGAGACCTTCTGATACGGCCCCTAAGTTACCTTTGATTAGCTCTTTTGCTTTACGGACCATTTCAGCAATGTTTGCGCCTTTAACTGCCCCATCTGCAAATTCAAATGCTAATTTACCATTCAACGCATTAATAAAGCTTTTCTGGCTTTGACCCGTTGTCGTTAAATTCCAGTTTAATGAACCTTTACCCATTAACTTATCAAAACCTGCTGCGTCAGTTAATAATGGCTGCGCATCGATTTTATCTAAAGCGAAGTTCGTTGAGATTGTATAAGGAGCTTGCTTTGCATTGAGTGTAATAACACCTTTACCATTGCCCTCATAAGCAACAAATTTGTCTAGGCTTACTTTCGCTACAGCATTTTTAAGGTTTACAGTGAATTGGTTCTCACCGAGTGTGATCTTCTTGGCTTTTAGACCACTTGAGCGAACAACTACACTCGCATCCAAGGCATTTAAACCACTTAAATCAATTTTAGTATCATCCCATACGATAGGCTGAGCGGGTGCATCTTCTGCAGGTAAAGGTTGTGCCTCTTTTGCAACGCCTTCTGGAAGGTACGGATTTAAGTCGAGCATGCCTAAATCAATATCCGCATTGACCGCTAAGCGATTACCAAGGTTAATGTCGCTTTTACCTTTGATTTGTAATTCATCTAATGTTGCCAAAAGCTCTGTTAGTTTGAATTTGTCGCCTTGTAGATGCATGGCCCCTTTAACATTAAAGGCATTAAAAGCATTGTCTTTGGCATTTAAGTCCACACCTTGCCAATTAGCAATATTTTTAACCGAATCACCGCTGATAGACAATTGACCTTGTACATCTTGACCCATTTCAGCAATCGCACCTTTAAAAGTCATATCTACCAAACGTGAATCAACCTCTGTACTGACATTAAAAGTCGCTCCTTCAATCACTTTCACGGGTGTTTCAAGGGTTACATCAAGTTCAAAGCGCTCCCCCATATAGGTAATCCCGCCTTTGAGCTCTAATGTTTTACGCAGTGATGGGAGTAAAATAGCCAGCTCTAAGTCACTAATCTGTTGTTTTGCGCCCGTTTTACCATCTAGATACGTGAAGGTTCCGCCATAAATTGCCACTTCACCTAACTGAATATCAAAGTTATCAGGCAAATTTACAGCTCCTGAGCTCTTTTGTTGCTCAGTCTCTGGTTGTTCGGCTACGCCATCAAACAACTGCCAGTTAGCTTTGCCATTTTTATCAGTTTCTAACAAAATTGTTGGCTCGTTGATAACGAACTTATCAAGTTTAAACTCACCACCGAAAAGCGACATCCAGGGAATATGAATGGCCAACTGTTGCATGCTTGCCATGTCTTTTTGTGAACCCGTTTGCATATTAGCAAAATGCACATCATTCAGTTCAAGCTTCAACGAAGGGAAAACCGACAGTTTTTTATCACCGTTAATGGTGAGGCTTCGACCCGTCGTTTGTTCAACTTGCTGCGAGACTTTGTTAAAGATTGCATCAGTTGGGATAAGAAACGGTGCGGCGATTACTAAGGCAATTAGTAATACGAATATGACACCAATAATCTTTAGTAAGGTTTTCATAATCATCCTTAAAAATGGGCAAACATTGTTCATATCATAGCGGGTGTTAAGCCGAAAATCATTGCTAAACAAATAAAAAGGCTATTCAGCAAGCTTAGGTAGACAAATATGAATCGTCGCTGAAATATTTTGAAACCTAAAGGTTACAATTAAGTTTAAAATTAAAAAGAAGATTTATGTCAAAGCAAGATATCCAAACGGAAGAGAAATTTATGAGCCAAAATGCATGGTTTTCAGTGTTTATGGGGATCACTCTACTCATTATCAGTGTTTACCCTGCGCTTAATCAAACATCGGCCCCCTTGTTGTTTTTAGGCAGTGCTGCTTTTCTGGGATCATTCTGTATGTTTGTGATAAGAGGTGGATTTACATGGAAAATGAAATATCGCCTTACTTATAAATATGAGTTTTTAAATACGATTGACACCATTGCCTATAAACATGTTGTACTTGGTTTACACTTTAGTATGGGTGCGGTGTATTTATTGTCTGATGAGTTAGCTTTAGATGTTTCTCATAGCATGATGGCTACCTTTTACCTGGCTGAAATGAGTTTAATATATGGCATCTCAATTCTTTGGCAAAGTAGAGACTAGGAGCAATAGTGCAAAATCATATTGCAAAATATCGCAAGGCCGCAGGGCTTTCGCAACAAGAGCTAGCCGATGCTATCGCTGTTTCACGTAAAACAATTAGTACGGTCGAAACGTCTCGCTTTACGCCTTCAGTGATCATTGCATTAAAGATAGCCCGGCAGTTTAATACAACTGTCGAGCAATTATTTTCACTAGACGAAGCAGATTAACGCCTTTAAATGCAATCTTGTGCAGATTTAACTTATCAAGATTGCATCCCCTGTATTCTTCGGTATGATGCACGCCCCTGTTGCTGTTAGCTTATTTAAGCTAAAATAAAGTGACTAAAAAATATATCAAACTGGAGAGTCTACAAGGCATGAAGAAACTGCTTATTTCACCGTCAAAAATGGCGCTTAGCGAGCAAGAAAGTCAAATTTATCAAAATATTCTCAAGCAATCTTCAGAGCTAAGCCTCAACCTAATGGCCGTGAAAGTAGACAACCACCCAGAAGACTTTTTAGGTTGGTGCTATGAGCTACTCAGTGCAAGCCGCGATCGTATTAACTATGATTTATTAGAAGATAAGCAGTTACCGACATTAAAAAAACTTCACGACTTACTGATCTCTGCCATTAGCTTCTTGCAATTGAAAACGCTGCGCGTTGCACCTTGGCCTGTTGTTACTGGCTTTATTGAGCAACATAAAGAGCTCATTGCGCTTGATGAGCAATTACGTTTAGCAAACTACATTGGCGCAATTAAATCACAAACTTTAAAAGAAATGATTCCAGAAGACCGCTTGGCTTTTGCAGGCAAACACACGGCTTCTCTTGACCCAAGTAGCTATAACTTTGATGTTGAATGGTTTGCTTCAACCAAAAGTGCCAAAGGGTTTCATCAAATGCTGAGCGACCTGCCTGCGGCTTTTGACGAGGCCCTAGCGCACATTCCCCTAGAAGGCGATGTGACGCAAGAACACTATCAACATTTTATGGTTGCTTACTTTATGGCCTTTACAGGCAGCGAAGAAAAACCAACGCTTGCGCCTGCAACACGCTTATTAGCAATGCGCCGCCCAGATGTATTTACACCTATTACAAATAGTAAGCTTGATGCGCTTTGTGCTTCGTTGGGAGTTCCTAAATTAAACAACCGTGATTTTGAACGTTATTGGCAAGACGTGGTTACAGCAATTCATAGCATGCCTTGGTTTAAAATGGCTGCTGCAGCAAATGATCATGAACAATCACTTATTGAGATAAAAGCGTTACTACCGTGCTTTTTCTATTATGCCGATAACACCACGGCTGATAACTCTAACTACATTAAACTGCTTAGCAAACCGAAGAGCACGGGCAGTTCTGCAGGCAAAAAAACCGTGCGTCGCGGCAAAGAGTCTGCTGAGATTTTAGTAGACCGCGCGCTTGCAAGTGACGATATCCCCGAGCATATAAAAGCAAAACGAGACTCTATCGTTAGCGAAGTTGAAAAAGGCCGTAGCGTTGAAGAAACAATCAGCCTAATGCGTGCCATTTTTGGCTAAGTCTCTATCAAACAAGAAAAACCTGGTTGCTTCGCGATTGTGCAACCGGGTTATTTTTTGCACCACAGGTGTGCGCATGAACAATTCAAATAAATCTAAACTTTAAAAAATAACACGCTTAAAAGGCTGTTTTTAAAGCAGTTAAACATAAAATATCCCTTTCAGAATTAACTTGGCATAACCAGTGCTACATCGTATCCAGACAACACATAAAAACTGTCCTCAAATAATAACCAGACTGCAATCTGAAATGGGGCAAATCAACATAACAACAGGATACGAGAAACATGCTAAAACTAAAAAAAACGGTCGTAGCAAGCGCCATTGCGCTATTAACTTTGAGCTCAACATATAGTTATGCAGAAGTAACAGCAAACGCTGCGGCTACTTCAAACTATTTATGGCGTGGTCAAGAGCAAACTGGGGGAGATGCTGCAATTCAAGGCGGTATTGATTACGCAAGTGAATCTGGCTTTTACGCAGGTACTTGGGTATCGAATGCCAGCTGGGCTGACGACATGACTTACGAGCTAGACCTTTATGCAGGTTTTGGCGGTGATATCAATGAAACATTTAGCTACGATGTTGGCTACATTTATTATGCTTACCCTGATGCAGCATCTTATACTGACGCTGACTTTTCAGAGATCTACGGTAGCATCAGCATGGGTAGTTTCACTTTTGGTGCTGCAATCCTTGCTACATCAGCAGCCAGCGGTGACGGTACAGATTTTGGAGATTCTTTATACTTAAATGCTGACTATAGCTTCCCAGTTGGCAGTACCGGTGCAGAAATGGCTCTTCATCTGGGTCATTACTCAGGCGATTTCATTGGTGATGATAATATCATTGACTACGGTGTTTCTGTGTCAAAAGACGGCTTTACATTTGGCGTGTCTGACACAGACATTGATGGCTCTGATGTAAAAGTGTATGTCGCTTACGCAGTTGACTTTACGCTTTAAAAAAGAATGTGTTACTTGCTGCAACACGAAGGGCCGAAAGGCCCTTTTCTCGTTAAAGCGCACTTTAAAATTATGGCACACTGTGGCCTGTAGAGCCTTGCCAAATACGATACCATTGCTCACGATTCATTGTGAATTCTTTCGCTGCAACGGCTGATTTAACCCGGGCAATGTTGCCTGTACCCAATACTACTGATGGCAAACTTGGGTGCATGAGTAACCAAGTATACACAACTTGATCGATAGAGCTGGCTCCAATTTCGTTGCCAACTTGCTCCAACACCGCACGCAAACGCACTGCTTTTTCATCGTCATTTGAAAATAAACGCCCGCCCGCTAGTGGGGACCAAAGCATAGGTTTGATATCAAGCAATTGGCATTGGTCTAAGCTGCCATCATCAAGCGCTTTCATCTCATAAGGCGAAAACTCTATTTGATTCGTGACTAAATCAAAGTCTAAACGGGACTGCAGTAAGCTGAGTTGTGACGGCGTGAAGTTTGAAACACCAAAGTCAATAACATCACCATTTGCTTTTAAAGTATTGAATGCTTCAGCTACTTCATCTGCATTCATTAAATAATCAGGGCGATGGATCAATAACACATCTAATCGGTCGGTATTAAAGTGTTTAAGCGATTGCTGAGCGGATGCGATGATATGGGCTGCACTCGAGTCATAATGATTCGCTTTGCCTTGCAAGCCTAAACTGGGAAATGCGGGTTTAATTCCACATTTAGTGATTATTTTTATTTCATCACGAATACTCGGCTTTAATTGTAACGCTTTACCAAATTCAGCTTCGCAGCCGTATTCACCATAAATATCAGCATGGTCAGTGTGTGTAACCCCTACTTCAATGGCTTGCTCTAAAAAGCTTAAGCATTGCTGTGGTGATATTTGCCAATCTAGCAAGCGCCAAAATCCCAGTACTAATTCATCAATACAACGCACATTGTTATTCACTATATATACCTACTTAATCTTGATTATTACACCTATCTTACTCTTTAAAGAATAACACAATTTCCCTATTCACAACTGTTAACATATAGTTACAAATCAGACTTCTAATTAATAATAAATCAGGGTATTTTAGTACCTAAAAATAAATGTTACTTAACAAGGAATAATAATGAAATCGTCGAATGCAGTGACAGCACTAGTTGATATTTTTATCAGCCCAAGCAAAGCGTTTAATGGAGTGAAGGAGGCAAAAGGCTGGTCTTTTGTTGCTTTCATATTACTTGCAGGCATGCTCGCGGCAAGTATGCTCGCTTTTTATAACAAAGCAGATCCTCAGTTTTTAATCGATCAGCAAGTCGCTGCAGCCAGTGTTGATGCCACAATTGCTGAGCAAAAAATGATCCGTCAAAGCATGGAGCAAACGCTTGATATGCAGGTATGGTTTGCGCTCTTTGGTGGTATTATTGGCTTAGCTGTTATTAATGCATTGATGGCGGGTTACTACCTATTTGTATCAAAGCAAGATCCAGAGGCTAACTATAGTTACGGTGCGTGGTATGGGTTTGGCGTGTGGACCATGATGCCAATGGTTATTTCAAGCTTGGGTATATTGATCCTCGTTTTAACTGCCAGCAACAACCAGCTTTCACCAACCCTCTTTAATTATGCCTCAATCAATCAATTGCTCATCGGCCTTGAGGTCGGTCATCCTTTTTATACCATGCTTGAAAGCCTAAACATTTTCTCTATCTGGGGCATTGTACTAGCGGCAGTCGGTTTAAAGTGTTGGACTAACTTCAACTTTAATAAAGCACTCCTGTTTGCTGCCCTACCCAGTATCGCGATCTACGGTATTTGGACAGTTATTGCAATCATCTAGCTATCAAATGAGCGGCATTGCCGCTCTTACTCCCACAAGGAAGTAACATGAAAAAAGCCATCATTATTGGCCTTGCTATTACGGCATTTGCAGCATTACTCATATCTAAGCAAATAACAAACAGCAAAAAAGTGCCTGAAATGCATGTAGCAAACGTTGAACAAGGTAGTATTGCTGATTCAATTTTGGCCTCTGGTAATCTGGTATTTAACACCCAAGTACAGTTACGCTCAGAAGTCACAGGGCGGGTTGCGAAGGTATTTGTTGAAGAAGGTGAAAGTGTCACCGAAGGCGATATTTTAATGCGCCTTGATACCACTGCATTTGAATCTGAGGTGGCGCGAAACAAAGCGGTGTTGCGTGCAACCGAGATTGATATTAAACACAGCGAAACACGCCTGAAAAATATTGAGCGACAATTAAGTCGACAAAAAGAGCTCTACGAAGTCGGGCTTGCAGGCCAAGAAGTGTATGAAAACCTACAAAACGCGCGTGATTTAGCCGAAATTGATATTGAAGCGAAACGTGAAGCCTATCATCAAGCACAAGCGTCGTTACTCATTGCCGAAGACCGTTTAAATAAAAGTGTGTTTCGCGCACCCATGAGTGGGCTACTCGCTTCTGTCAACATTAAAGAAGGTGAAACCGTGATAGCCGGTACGACAAACATTATTGGTTCAGACCTAATGCTAGTCGCCGACCCCAGTGCAATTTTAGCGGAGTTACGGGTTGATGAAACTGATATTGCTGGCATAAAGTTAAATCAACATGCCGACATTTATGCCGCAGCCTACCCTAATCAACCCTTTACAGGAAAAGTCATAAACATTGGCACTTCAGCAAAAAACCAACCAGGTTCGCAAGGGCTATCGTTTAAAGTCAAAGTGCTGCTTGATGCCACTGAGCGTCAACTTTATGCTGGTATGAGTTGCCGAGCTGAAATTGCCACAAGCATTACCGAAAATGGTTTAAAACTCCCCATTGAAGCAATTCAAAAGGAAGACGATACCTACTTTGTATGGAAGCTAAACGCCGATAACACCGTCACTAAATCGCCTGTTAAGGTGGGAATTTCATCAGATATAGAGCAAGCGATAACACAGGGTGTAACGGTGGGTGAACGCATTGTGATTGGTCCTGCAAGACCGCTTAGTTCATTAAAAGATGGCGATACCGTGGCAATTAAAGACAGCCTTGTAAAAGGGGCATCCTGATGTCTGTGGTAATCAAACTGACTAATATTAATAAACAGTACAAAATGGGCGAGCAAGTTTTCAAAGCCCTGGATGACATCAATATCGAAATTGCACAAAATGAGTATGTTGCCATCATCGGCCCATCGGGTTCAGGTAAATCAACCTTAATGAATTTGCTTGGCTGTTTAGATACCCCAACCAGTGGTGATTACTATTTAAAAGATAAGTTAGTTAAACAAATGAGTGAAACTGAGCTTGCTCATCAACGCAATGAAAGCGTGGGTTTCATATTTCAAAGTTTTAACTTATTACCCCGCGCTTCCGCACTGGAAAATGTTATGCAGCCGCTCGTTTATCGTTTTATCTCCGCGAAAGAACGCAAAAAAAAAGCGCTTGAGTCATTACAGCGTGTTGGCCTTGGCGATAAAGTGAACCATTTATCTAGCCAGCTATCTGGCGGTCAACGACAACGTGTAGCGATTGCCCGCGCGCTCGTAACCAAACCACACATTCTACTTGGTGATGAGCCAACCGGTAACTTAGATAGCAAAACGACCACCGAGATCATGGCCCTATTTGATGAATTACATAACGAAGGCCACACCATTATTTTAGTGACTCACGAGCAAGATATTGCCGACCATTGTCAACGCGTTATTCGACTCGTCGATGGGAAAGTGGTGAGCGACACTCGTAAAGGTGAAGGAGCAAGGCTGCATGTTTAGGTCTGCTATTGCAATAATGGAAGGAAGTAAAGCGGCACTCATGGCAATTAAAGCCAATGCCATGCGCAGTGCCCTCACCTGTTTAGGGATCATCATCGGGGTCGCTGCGGTTGTCACTGTGGTGGCCGTTATGCAGGGTTTTACCAAACAAATTAATGACCAACTCGCTGATATGTCTCCAGATGTAACCAATATAAAGCCCTATACCAGTGTTGAAAAAGAAATGGTGGGACAGCAAGCCAAGCTAACTTATAGCGACTTCTTAACCTTAAAGGCGCGAATAAAAGAGGCTGAAACCTTCACTGCATTAATGTTTACATGGCGATTTTCTGGCGCTGCTGAGTATGGCAACAAAAGCCACTCGTCACGAGTGATGGGCACCGAACAAGATTATCAAAGAGCCTACCGTACCTACCCTGAATTAGGCCGATTTATTCGCGCAGAAGATGACGAAAAGCGCCGTCGCGTTGCTTTTATTGGTCCATCGATAATTGAAAAGCTTAACTTACCCGACAACCCCGTTGGCGAGTACATTAAATTGGGCGGTGAGTGGTTTCGCATTATTGGTGTTGCTGAAAAGCAAGGGAGCTTACTTGGCTTTGATCAAGACGATTATATTAATATTCCGATCAGCACCATGAGTGCCCTCGAAGGGGGTAGCGTTGATACGAATGTACAAATGATGTTCCGCTTAAAAGACGACGCTAACGAAGCACAAGTGTTGGCTAAAATTCGTCGAATTCTCAGACAACTTCATAAATTAAAAGACGGTGATGAAGACGACTTTGAATTTGAGACCGCGGAAAAAGTCCGTGCTAATGTTGATAAATTTACAGGTAGCGCAACTGCCATTACCGCTGGAATTGTAGGTATAAGCCTAGTCGTCGGTGGAATTGGTGTGATGAATATCATGCTGGTTTCGGTAACGGAACGTACCCGCGTTATCGGCACCTTAAAAGCCTTAGGGGCAACACCTGGTTTTATCATGCTGCAATTTCTAGTTGAAGCTGTCGTGCTATCGCTGTTTGGCGGCTTAATTGGTTTAGCGATTGGTTATGGCGCTGCCGCACTGATTTCAATATTAGTGCCGAGCATGCCAGAAGCCTACATACCGGGTTGGGCGATTATGCTGTCTTTTGGCTTTACTTCATTGATTGGTATTGTGTTTGGTTTAGCGCCCGCTATTAAGGCTGCGCGTTTAAACCCAATTGATGCGCTGCGTTATGAGTAAAACATCGCAGTGTTTATATGTGATTGAGTACCAGAAAAGCATCTCTTTTTTAGCATGCTTACTTTGAACTAAACTTAAGTTGTCTTCAACTAACGGTTTGGTCAGCAATTTAGGGGCATTATGGCATCGTATCTGCACTTATTGTTTTTGAGTTTATTATCTTGGCACAGTCTTTCAAGTGAGCCACTTTCTGATGAACAACAAGGGCTCACAAAAACAGCGGCTAATTTAGCTGGCTGCCAGCAACAATTAGCACAAAGCCGTCTGCAAACTTATGCGGGACACTATATATTGCCATATCAATTTGAACTGCTCAGTTGGAATATTTATAAAGCCCAAATTGACGGCTTACTCAACGACTTAAACACACTCAATGAAAGTGCAGATATTGTCTTATTACAAGAAGCCATTAAAGACTCAACCCTAACCAATCTAAAGCCTTATTGGCGTTTTGCCAAAGGCTATAAAAGTGGTAACGTGCAATCTGGTGTCATGACCTTAAGCAGCTGGCCAGCTACCGTACACTGTACATTAACGCATGTAGAACCGTGGCTGCGCAGCCCAAAAGCGACCAATATCGTTGAATATGCCTTACCAAATCAACAGTTATTACTCAGTGTTAACCTACACGCTATAAACTTTACTTTTGGCATTAGCGACTTAAAACAACAACTCGATGATGCCGCAGACATTATGCGCCATCACACCGGCCCCATTATATTTGCTGGCGACCTCAACACCTGGAGTGATGAAAGACAACAACTCGTCACACAGACACTCAAAAACCTTGGTTTACATGAAGCCATCTATTTAGACGATAAACGCACCAAAGCATTTGGATTAGCACTTGACCAAGTGTGGGTACGTGGTGTCAAAATAGAAACAACGGTTGTGCCTGAGCTTGAAAGTTCAGATCACAACCCCATAATTGCAACCCTCACGATAGAGCAAGAAGCACAATGAAAGTAATGATCAAAGGATATTGGCTACTGAGCCTGATGTTACTATCTGTTAGTCAATTAAGTTATGCCAACACTGCAGAGCAAGAGATTAATCATTTAATAGATTTTGTGGCGCAGAGCGATGCTATTTTTATTCGCAACGGGACCGAACATTCAAGTAAAGATGCCGCCGAGCACTTGGCGATGAAATACAGTAAAGCAACTCGTTACGCTAAAACCGCCGAAAAGTTTATAGAGAATCTCGCCAGTAAAAGTTCATGGAGCGGTAAGCCCTATAAAGTCAGACTTAGCAATGGCACGTTACTTACATCAAAAGACTGGTTAAGTAATGAGTTAGAAGACTACCGCCGAAACCTGCATACACAACTATAATGTGATACATCATTAACAGATAAGAAGCGAAAAGCCATGCAAGAACACAAAAATAAGCCACTCAATGATTTTATTGAATACCCTCACGACGAAATGCTCAAGCGTGCAGAAGAATTTTTAGCCGTGAGTCAGCGACGACACAGTATTCGCAGTTTTAGTGACCGCCCAGTCCCAAAAGAAATAATTGCAACCTGTATTAAAGCCGCAGGTACTGCACCGAGTGGCGCAAACCATCAACCTTGGCACTTTGTTGCGATACACAGTCATGACGTTAAAAAACAAATTCGTGATGCGGCAGAAAAACTGGAACGCTCCTTTTACGAAGGCCGTGCTGGCGAAGAATGGCTGAACGCTCTAAAACCACTTGGCACCGATGCCAGTAAACCCTACCTTGAGCATGCCCCTTGGCTTATTGCTGTATTCAGTCAAAAGAAAGGCGGTATTACATCCGATGACAAAAACACCAACTATTATGTGCATGAATCTGTCGGCCTTGCCACAGGCTTTTTGATTCAAGCCCTGCACAGAGCAGGACTTGCCACACTAACGCATACGCCAAAACCAATGAGCTTTTTAACCGAGATTTGTGGTCGAGATAAAGATAACGAACGCCCTTATATGCTCCTTATCGCAGGCTACCCGAGTGCTGATGCAACCCTGCCTGAGCATGCCTTAGTGAAAAAGCCACTGGACGAGATAGCAACCTTTATTTGATTGACAAGATAAAAGTGCGCTCACTTTTTTATAATAAAAACACACTCACAAAGTTAACATCATAAGATTAAATCAAAGCAAGGAGCTACGATGAAACTATTCTTTTTTTATTTTTTACTTTTGACTCTTATAAGTAACACTGTAAGTGCTATTGAAAAAGATATTACTCTGCATTTATGTGAAAACTGCAGTTATAACGAAGCTAAGTATTATGCAAATCAAGAGTCACCACACATGCGTTGTGAGTCATCGAATCCAAAGCACGAAATGACTTTAGGAAATGAAGCGTGTTATGCCGACAGTAAAAAAGTAATTATTGCAGACACACAAAGCGATAACCACTTTGTTTTTTTGATTAGTTATAAAAACCAAGGCCTACCGGCTTTGAACCTTGAGAAATATAGTCAAAATATCTCACCAGCAAGTAATGATTTATCAGTTATAAACAAAGTCAAAATAACTGATAAAAACTTTTCTACTTTTATAAAAGAAGCTCAAGCGCAAATTAAGCAGCAACCTGTAAGCAGCTCTTCCGACACCACGAATAACTTCATGTCAATAAGCGAAACTAACTCTGAGACATGTCCTTCACACATAAAAAGCGCAGTTAATGCTGCATATGGCGGAAAAACAGCTTCAGAATTACAAACGAAGTTAAATGATAAAGTTTATCGAGATTTTAAAAACCCAGAATCTGCCTTCATGACAGATAAAATGGATTCAACGGGATTTTCGCTGTTTGCTTTAGGGTTTTCATATCAAGGTAGCTGGAAAAAAGTATCACGCAACTTCAATACCATAGTTGATTTACCTACCCACTCTGATGTACCTGACAACACAGGTTATAAAGTGGTTTTTAATGTAAAGTGGATTAAAGAATTCAGGGGATTAGATGTCGAATTAAATCCATTATTTACGAAGTTCGAAGGATATACACTCTCTCTGCTAACTAAAGGGGGAGTGAAGGAGATCTCTTCTTGCCTGGAAGAAGCACTGGATCAAAATTTATCTCATTCATCTAAAACTCCCATAGGCAGTGGCAGCAGCCACTCACCTATTTTTGGAGGAAGTTCAGGAGGTTGGGATAATCATTTATGTGAAAAACACTATCATGACATTCAAGGCGAAAAAATAGCGACGGTTAAAGTCCCATGCTAAATATAAACTGGTTACATTAATAATCGACAGCCAGCACATCACCAGGGTTTAAGCCTGCAACGATGTGCTGCTTATTACCCACCATTTCGCCTAAGCGTACGTAGCGACGCACAATATGACCGCCTTCTTTCACATACACCATACTTAATTGACCATATTGATGCACCCAGCTTGGGTCAATCAATACGCCTTTGGCAGTGACCAATGGTAAACGTAATTGCGCATACAATCCCGGCATTAACCCTATTTGAGCCTGCGTTTCTAAGCGGATTTCCATACTGCGGGCTGCGCTATCAGCTACGGGAACAATTTCGGTTACCGTTGCGCTCATAGATGTCGATAATGCTGGAAGCGTTACTGTTAATGTTTGCCCAACAGCCAACTTAATAGCTTGCTGCTCCCTGACATTAAACGCCAATTGCAATTGTTGTGGGTTATAAAGCGCAAGTAACGGTTTGCCCGGAGTAGCGGTATCACCCGGTTCAGCAAATCGCTCTACGACCACGCCTGAAATAGGCGCTTTAATTTTTGTAAAACTCAATGCCACTTGCGCTTGAGTTTGCTGCTGCTTAGCAATGGCTAGATTTGCGCTTAAATTATCAAACCTTGCTTTCGCATCATCATAATCACTGACTGACACTAAACCTTGTTTGAAAAGGTCATTAACTCGCTTGAGCTGCTTTTCAGCTTGGGTAAGCGAGGCATTAATAGCATTAATTTGTGCGTCACTTTGAGCAAGCTGTGCTTTAAAATCGTCTTGTTGTAAGGTAATTAATACATCACCTTGGCGCACAGTGTCACCAGCACGCACATTTAAACGTTCAACTTGCGCCATAACGCGCGATGATATTTGGGTATTTTGCTTAGCAATAACGGTCCCTGGCACAATTTCATCACGTGCAATATCAGTCAATGTCACGGTCAGTAACTGACCTGTGTACTCACTCGCCGCGGGATTTT
The DNA here is from genome assembly GCF_053628915.1 of Pseudoalteromonas sp. MBR-15. Lineage (NCBI taxonomy): Bacteria > Pseudomonadati > Pseudomonadota > Gammaproteobacteria > Alteromonadales > Pseudoalteromonadaceae > Pseudoalteromonas > Pseudoalteromonas sp. MBR-15. The sequence continues at coordinate 125,720 of NZ_JBRJHH010000011.1, read as the reverse complement.
TTATGCCTGGGGCTTGTTTATCAGAAAAGCTGCCAGCCATGTAAAGTACCGCAACAATAATGACCATTAACGCGATAATTGAACCAATAAGTTTCGATTTACCCTGCATGAGCGTGTTCCTCTTTGGCTGCATCCTTTGCAAACACTAAATAATAAACCAGTGGCACAACAAACAATGAGAACAGTGTTGATGCCACAATACCAAAAATAATCGCAATCGCTAGGCCACTGAACACAGGGTCTAAAGTGATTACCAAGTTACCTAATAAAGTGGTGCCTGCGGTCAGTAAAACAGGCCGCATACGCACAGTACCCGCTGCAATAAGTGCTTCTTTAATAGCCATACCTTGCCCGCGCGCTTGATTAATAAACTCAACTAAAATAAGTGAGTTACGCACAACTATCCCCGCAAGCGCAATCATGCCTATCATGGCCGTTGCAGTGAACAGCACAGGCTCAGGGGCGCCAGCAATACTGCGCTCACCAAATTGATTCAATAACCAAAAACCCGGCATGATACCAATGACCGTCAAGGGAATAGCCGACATAATAATCAGTGACAAACTGGCAGAGTGTGTTTGAATACGCAGAATGATAAAAATGGCCGTTAATGCAAACGCAAACGCAATCCCCATGTCACGGAATACATCAATCGTTATGCGCCATTCACCTTCACCACTGAAAGTGACCTCTGTCCCCGCAGGTAATTGCCATGACGCGGTGCCACCATTACTAAAAAAATGCCTGCTTTGCCAATCACTTTGCTTGAACGCATTACTGCTAACAGCTAAATCTGCATTAACATCGGCAATTACCTCAGCGGGTGTCCGGCCATTGAGTTCAGCCATGACGTAAATCACATTTCGCTGATCTTTACGCATAATCGGTTTTGCAACATCGCGATATTTAAATGCCCCTAACTCAGATAATGCCACCAGCGGACGTGGCGCACTTTGCAGCCCAAACTCATCGCTGGTTTTTGCAAGCTCTCTGTCGCCACGAACTTGCAATGCGAGTAACTGAGCAAATTGGTTACGATCTTGATATGGTAGCTGCAATTTAATAGCGACAGGGTTAGTTTCTCCACTAACATAGAGCACACCGACATTTTCACCGTGCGAGGCAATCGCTAAAGCGTGTGCGATATCTTGGGTTGAAACAGCCGATAACGACGCTTTGGTTTTATCCGTTATGAAGCGTTGTAATGGCGCATTAGCAGCCATACTGGTATCAACTTCGACTACATGCGGTTCTTGTTTAAGTCTATTTGCAACAGCAGCTGCAGCCTGATGGTGCGTGTGTGTATCAACAAATGGATCACTGTATACTTCGGCCACCAAGGTGCTTAGGACAGGAGGCCCTGGCGGTACTTCAACCACTTTTAGCACAATACCCTCGGTTGCCAGAGGGGCTAATGCAGCACGTAAGCGCATAACCACACCATGAGATTGATGGTCACGCTCGGTTTTATCAAGTAGTAATACTCTAAGCTCAGCAAGGTTTGCGGCTTCTCTTCGGTAATACCCACGGACCATACCATTAAAGTCCATACTTGATGGCTGACCGACATACGCTGCGGCTTCGCTCACTTCATTTAATTGCCAAGTGACCGATTGTACTTTTCGAGTAAAAGCCGCTGTTTGCTCAAGGCTAGTGCCTTCTGGCATATCGATTAAGACTTGAAGCTCGTTTTTATTATCAAACGGCAGCAATTTTAAAGGGACAGCGCGCATTACTGGCAACATGGCACTGGCGATAAACAACCCTAAGGTGGTCCATAGTACTAGTTTTGCACGGCCTTTAGATTCAAGTAATGGCGACAAAATACGCTCATATAAACTATGAGGGTTGGCCTCTAATTGCATGTTGTCATCAACGGGGGCTTTGAGTAATTTCATGGCCAGCCATGGCGTCACAAAAAACGCCACCATAGTTGAAACCATTACACTAACAGGCACATTGAATGCCATAGGTGCCATGTAAGGGCCCATCATGCCAGTGATAAACGCAAGCGGAATGAATGCCACCATAATGGTTAGAGTCGACATAAATAGAGCCACTCTAATTTCACTCATGGCATCAACAATATTTTGTTTTTTATCACCTTTTTTAGTAATAAAACGGCTGATATTGTCGATTCCTGTAATAGGGTCATCAACAAGTAAGCCCAGAGATAAAATCAGTGCAAACAGTGTTACTCGGTTAATGGTATACCCAAATGCGAAGTCGAGCGTTAAAGTAATACCGTAGCAAATAGGCACCGCAAGACCGACCACAATAGCGGGCCGCCAGCCTAAAAACACGCCAACAAAAATAACCACTGTAAATACTGCAAACACCAAACTAGAAGTGAGGTTATTCACTTTTTCATTGGCAGTTCGGCCATAGTCACGCAGTACCGTGTAGCCAACTTCATCAGGCAATAATGTCACCGATAGCTGGTTCATCACATCATGCACTTGATTCGCAACAGCCACCGCATTTGTGCCTGCTTGCTTGGCAACACTAATCGTCACTAATGGCAGTTGCTGCTCAGTATCTGATTGAGCAAGCCATTGATAACTTTGGGCTTCGCTGGGGCCATCGGCGACAGTCGCCACATCATTCAAATAAACACTTTTACCATTTACTACGTTAACAACGAGGTGTTCAATTGCCGACTGAGTACGTAATACATCCCCCACTTGCAAAGCAATGTGCTGTTTACCATCTACAACACTGCCAACATTAACCAGCTGGTTAGACACCTTGAGGGCATAATATACGTCGTTTAAAGTGGTTTGGTGTGCCGCTAATGCGCTGGCATCAAGGTCGATAGTGAGCTGCCGAGTTCGACCTGCTATCACTTTGACTTCGCTGGTATTTTCAATGCGCTGTAAGCTTGTGGCAATTTCATTCGCAAAACGCGTTAACTGGTAGTCATCATAGAGTTTTGGGTCTTTGCTGAATAACCCAAGCATCACAATTGGCACATCATTCACCTCAACGGGGCGAATTTGCCACGATGTAATCACTGACGCCATAGTGTGCTGGTAACTGTAAAGCTTGGCATACGTATCGAGTATCGCTTTTTCGCGATCATGGCCTACTTCAAAGCGCAATGTAACCACGGCATTATTACTGTGTGTCGTCGAGTAGATGTGTTCAACACCGGTTAATTGCGCTAATAGCTTTTCTAATGGTTCTGTCACTAACCGAGCGACTTCTGGGGCTTCAACATTCGGGGCAGCAACATAAATATCGAGCATGGGCACCACTATTTGTGGTTCCTCTTCGCGTGGTGTTTGCTTTAGCGCCATGAGACCAAGCAGTATCGCCATTATAAAAATAATGACTGGAATTCGCCCACTTAAGCTATTTTTTACGGCATTATCGATAGCATTCATCCCTTAACTACCTTTACAAAATAAACCATGAAGTGTTTCTAAAATAGCCATCACACTTTTATCAACAACACGATAGTAAATTGTTTGGCTTTCACGACGAGTCGCCACAATTTCAGCTTTTCTGAGTGCAGCTAAATGCTGAGACAAAGCAGACTGTGCCAGAGGAACCGCTTCATTAAGCTCACTGACACTCAGTTCTCCCTCTTGCAATGAGCATAGAATCATCAAGCGATTTTTATTCGCTAAGATCTTTAATATTTGCTCTGCTTGTTCAACATTGTCGGCCATTGCCGCAAAATCGATGTTCATAATCACACCACTCTATATTCTTAAATACCCGTAAAGTATAGATAGATATATTAGAAAAGTCTAATATTAGAATTTACTAATGTAGTTTTTTCTAATATATTAATTACATCACCCTTTGTTATTGAGGTTTAATTATGAAACTAAATGACGCGCTCCGCCTTATTGCTGGTGTAATGATCTGTATTTCATTGTTGCTCCAACAGTTTCACAATCCTATGTGGATTTGGTTTACGGTATTTATTGCTCTAAACTTAATTCAATCGGCATTCACTAAGTGGTGTCCTATGATCACCCTATTACGCAAACTTGGCATGGAGGATTAGTATGCTAACCCCAATTCCTGACCTAATGAAAATTGTTGCCCCTAATCAGCGCCGCATTAGTGCAGAGCAAGCAAAACAAGAATTAAGCGAAAATCATGGTTTATTAATTGATGTACGTGAGCCCGCCGAGCATGCCACAAAAGCCGCAACAGGTGCGATTAATATCCCGCGCGGTGTGCTTGAAATGAAACTAATGGAAATTGAAAAAGACCCTGCTCGGCCAATCTATTTGCACTGTGCAAGTAGCGCCCGGGCCACACTCAGTGCTGAAGCGCTAACCCGCGTAGGTTACGAAAATGTCACAGTAATTACGTGTAATGCTGAACAAATCTGCCACGTTTTTTAGCTTCACAGAACAGTAACACTGGTCGGATAAGCTCTTACTTTTCTTTTAACAGGTACAGAGCAATGACATTTACACGAAGACATTTTTTAAAAGCATCGGCGGCCGGATTTGGGGTCGCCGTTTTATCTTTAGGCTTAACGGGCTGCACTTTAGACGACGATGAAGATGTCAGCACCCATGTCAGTTTTGACCATGGCGTTGCAAGTGGTGACCCACTGGCCGATAGCCTTATAATTTGGACCCGCGTTACGCCTCTTGATACCGCAACCTCCAGTATTAAAGTCAAGTGGCAAGCATCTACCGATGCTAATTTTGACACGATTAGCCACGATGGCGAGACCGACGTAACAGCGACAACTGATTTCACCTTAAAAGTTGATCTACAAGGATTAACTGCAAACACCACCTATTATTTCCGCTTTATAAGTAATGGCAAAACATCACCTATTGGGAAAGGTAAAACACTCCCTACGGGCACCATTGAGCAAGTAAAATTTGCAGTTGTGTCATGTGCCAACTACCCCGCAGGCTTTTTCCATGTGTATGGTGAAATAGCTAAGCAAACCGATTTAGATGCGGTACTGCATTTGGGTGATTACATTTACGAATACGGTAATAACGGCTATGCCACAGAGGATGCAGCCTTACTTGGACGCTTACTGCCCGATGATAACAGTGAAGAAATTATTTCGCTTACTGATTACCGCAAACGCTATGCCCATTACCGTACAGATAAAGACTTACAAGCCGCACACGGTAATTGCGCATTTATAACGGTGTGGGACGACCACGAAATTACCAACGACACGTGGAAAAATGGTGCTGAAAACCATAACGAAGGAGAAGGCGATTTTACCGAACGTAAGCTGCACGCCTTACAAGCCTATTTTGAATGGATGCCAATACGCAATGTCGCCGATAAAGAACGAATTTATCGCCGTTTTGAATTTGGTAATTTAGTGTCATTGCACATGCTCGATACGCGTGTTTTAGCCCGTGATGAACAACTAAACTATGCCGACTTTGATTTAACAAGTGCACAAGGACAAAGCGATTTTGCCGCTGCAATCAGTTCACCATCGAGAGCCCTATTAGGAAACGAGCAACTCACTTGGCTTACCGACGGGTTAAGTACGGCAACAACACAATGGCAAGTACTGGGTCAGCAAGTATTAATGACTAAAATGCACTTACCTTTTGAAATACTGCAACTATTAATGTCAATTCAAATAGCACAAGCCGGAGGCAATGATCCCAGTGAGTTACTTGCAAAAGCCAATGTATTATTCAGCGAACTTGCGCAAATTAAAGGACGCATTTTAGCGGGGGATCCAAGTGTGACAGCACAAGAACGAGCACGGGTAGAAACAACAGCACCTTATAACCTAGATGCATGGGATGGTTATGCTTACGAGAGAGAAGTGATACTTGGCACGGCAATCACTGCAGAGAAGAACCTCGTGGTCCTCGCTGGCGACACTCACAATGCATGGGCAGGCCAACTCGTTACCGATGCGAGTAATCCGTTTGCAGCGTCACACACTGCCGGCGTTGAGTTTGCAACGTCTTCTGTATCATCACCTGGCCTTGAAAACTATTTGGCACTTAACAGCCAATCAGCCGAAACAGTTGCACAGATGGAACAAGTGATCGCATTACTGGTTAATGACTTGGCCTATAATAACTTAGTTGAACGCGGTTATTTAACTGTCACTTTCACCGAACAGCAAGCGCATGCAGAATGGCAATTTGTAAGCAGTATTAAAACGGCCAGTTACACCATGCTCAATAATCGCAAAAAAGCTTTTACGCTAAAAGCTGGAAGCACAACGTTGCAATCTGTTTAACGCTTTTCATCTAATAGCGTAACTAACATTTGCTCAATGTTTTTTACGCTATAGGTCAGTGAACGCAAAAGCGCTAACTGGCTATCCTCAGATTGTGGCTCAGCCTTAGCGCTTGTTTGGCTTATTTCATCCTTTTGCTTTAGGATGGCTTCACGAAATTCAGCAGCATCAATCACGCCGAGTAAAGACACCAAAGCCCCCTGACCAGATTGCCCAGCCGTTTCGAAGCTGAGTCGGTACAAACCAAACTGGCGCATTAAAGGCCCTTGGCTTAATGCCACATCAGTGATTTTTTCAAGCGGTATTGATTTTTCTTCTTTGAAGAACACACCCCGTTTAACGACCAGTTTTCGCGTTAATAGCTGTGCCGACATAGCAGCTAGAATACGCCCTGCCACCAGCCAAATAATAAGAGCAACAATAGGGATAAAAGGAATACCTATCATACTAATCACACAGGTAAACATACCCAGTAATAACCAATACTGTTTTACTTTAGGATTAAAGCGGGCGCTCAATATACTTGTTTCTGACATCACAGGCTCCTTTATAGGTGATTTATGACCATAAACAATCTTCAGCTCTGCTTCAATAAAAATAAAAAAAGCCGAGCAAAGCCCGGCTTAAAGGTACTGCAGGGAAAGCTATTCCACAGCTTCAACCATTACTGTTAGTTTATTCAGATCAGGTCCTTGCACTGTAAAACGATAGTTACCCGCCTGTGTAATACTCAATGAGATATTGGCGCCGACAGCTTCTAACGAGGCTGCTTCGCCAAGAACAGCGAGTGGCGACTCACCACTACCACCTAAATTCACTGTGTTCCAGTCACTAGACGCAACTTTGAATTCATAGTCGTCAACGTCGAGTGCTATTGTCGTACTATATGTAGCATCGCCTGCATAGGTTAATAGGTTAACTGGATCCCAATTGTTCATACTTCCACGCAGATAAACAGGGGTTTCACCAAACATTTCTGCGTTAAACACGGTCATGAGTGGCTCTTCAAGGTTGCTAGCATCAAATACAAACTGATATTGGCCATCCCTTGCAATGTCGATAGTCATGTTTGTACCTTTCACTGCAAGCAGTTTCTCAGTTCCTACGGTAACAACCGCACTGCTTTCACCTGAACCATAATCCACCGTTTTCCAATCTTCAGAGGCTACTTTGAACTCATAGCTGCCAGCTATTAATTGCTTAGTGAAGGTGTAAACGCCTTTACCTTGATACATCAATTCGTCACTGGTACTCCAATCATTTAAATTACCACGTACATAGATTGAAGTACCCACAAATGGCTCCTCGTTATACACTTTAAGCACTGGGTTCTCGATGTCGGTTGCATCAAATGAGAACACATAGATAGCGTCCATTGCTGCAGTAAAGGTCATATTGGCCCCACTGCGTGCAAGTGGCTCGTCTTCACCTTCAATCACTTCAGCAACATCTGCAGAAAGCGCACCAAAATCAACCGTAGACCAATCTTCAGATGCCACTTTAAACTCATAGCTACCTGCTGTAAGTGGGATGGCAATTTTATATTCGCCATTACCTACATAGTCAAAGCCGTTTGCCGTACCCCAATCGTTTAATGAGCCACGAACATAAACGGTTGTACTACCGAATGGCACGATATCTGGTGCACCCGCAGTAGCATTAGCACTTAGACCTTCACCTTGCGTAACACCTTGTGGTTTCACAAACACAGCAATCGTGTAAGCAGGAACTGTAAAAGTCCCCTCCCCCTCCCCCTCACCTGCCATAAAGCTTGCTGCTGACATACTTGAATCAACACTCGCTTTTAAAACAGGATGTAACTCAAAACCGTAGGCAGTAGATACCGTATGCGATAAGCTTTGCTCGGTTCCATTCATAATCACTACAATCGCATCATACTGGCTATCAAGGTCCGTCAAACCAACGCCATCATCAATGCTCATAACCACTAAACCTTGCTGTTGACGTTTTCCAATATTATGGAAACCTACGCGGTCTAAAATGTCTTGTTCCGTGGTTAGGCTAAATAGCGGGCTGCTACTGCGAATTGATAAGAACTCAGTAAATACATTACTTGCATATTCAATGTCGCTTGCCATCGCTTGCGCATTGGTATTTGCTGAAATTGGTGCGATTTCGCCCCATTTAGCTTGGTTATCTTGTGCCGGTGGTAAACCGACATTCCAGTTATTAGTTTCTTTACTGAAATCAACAAAATTGAACCAATCGCCAGAATCATAGCTATTACGATCCATTGATTTAGAACGCAACATATCCGCACCCATTTGCATAAATGGAATACCTTGGCTCATTAATGGCATCGCTAGAGCCATATTGTGAATACGCACACGCTCTTCAATATTAAGGTTATTGCCGTGTTTATATTGCAGCTGATCCCACAATGTTTCGTTATCATGCTTAGAGACATAGTTAATACTATCAGCAGGATCCAGTGCATAGGCTGCAGGCTGCGTATTCCAACTAAAGCTACTGCCTTTTGCTGAATTGCCTTTAAAGTCTTTAAGAATGTAGTTTTGTAAGTTACCGGCAAGCGATAAGCGAAGCGTATCTTGCTCGGCTAAGTTGCCATCTGTCGCACTATTACTAAAGAAAGCACCACCACGAATTGCTTCACGAATTCGGTCATTAAAGGTACCGACTTCTGTGCCAGCCATATCTATTTGCTTAGCTTGCACAAACAATCGATTATCAGCTACTTCCTCAAAGTTCCAACCTTCACCGTAGAAATAGGTATCAGGGTCAACCGCTTGCACTGCACTAAGAGCCGTCATAATTGACGCTTTTGGCATATGCCCCATCACATCAAAGCGGAAGCTATCGTAACCAAAATCACGAGCTAGAATCACCATAGAGTCAGCAACAAACTTATCCATCATGACATGTTCTGTTGCTGTATTTTCACAACAAGTTGAGCGTTCGATATCACCGGATATTTCGTTATATCTGTGGTAATAACCTGGTACCAGTTTATCGAAGACTGATTTATCCCAGACACCTGATGACGTGGTGTGGTTATAAACAACATCAAGCACGACACGTAAACCAATTTCTTGTAAAGACTGAATCATCGCACGCGTTTCTTTAACTCGTGCTATACCTTCAGGCGATGAAGCGTAAGAGCCTTCTGGGGCAATAAAGTGATGCGGATCATAACCCCAGTTAAAACTATCAACACCACGCATTGCATTGGCAAGTGCTTGTGCATCATCAGACCCCGGTAGGTATGAAGCCATTAGGTCAATAATCAATGCGCTCTTATCTTCGGTTTTACATGCATCGGCATCATCGTTAATGCGTGTACATAAATCACCTAACGTTGCTGTAATATCTACACGTTGGCTCGCATCTTCGTCAATAGTGCCAATATCTGTCAGTGGCAGTAAGTGGAAATGTGTTAAGCCATTATCAGCTAGCTTTTTAAGATGGCGCATTGGCGCACTATCAAGCTCAGTAAACGCAAGATACTTACCACGGTTTGCTTCACTTACCGTTTCATCGCGAACACTAAAGTCACGTACATGGCCTTCGTAAATCACCGCTTGTTCGGGGTAATCAATGGTTGGTACAACACGATCATCCCAGCCACTCGGTTTAGTATCGTCATCATCAAGATTAATTAGTTGGCTGTATAAACCATTAGTTGAAACATTTAAAGAGTAAGGATCTGTGCTCCATAAACGTTCAATTTGCTTGGTAGTAGGATGATAAACATCAAACATAAAACGGTAGTAATGGCGATCGTGACTGATATCGACATTACTAGACCAAATACCCGTTGTGCTATCAAAGGTCATAGCAAGTTGTTCAAGCTCAGTTTTATTAGCATCGTAAAGCGCTAATTTCATATTGCTTGCAGTAGGCGCCCATACCGAGATATCAATGCCATTATTGGCGTAATGCACACCTAGTTGTGCTTCATTGGCATCACTTTCACCGCTGGTGTACAAGTCATCGAGAGCTTTAGCGGTTTGCACATAAGTTGCTTCAATTAGCTTACCATCAGCATCATAGCCTGCCACAACCAACTGGTGTTTAATCAGCTCTTTTGCAGCGGCTGCATCCCAGCTACCTTGGTAAGCATTCCATGCAGCAAGGTGTGGCACTTTAGCTACTTGCTCATCGTTCAAAGACGTCGATGTTAGTTCAACCACTTGACCATTTAACTCACCAGTATCTTCATCGACAGCTAAATCTGCACTGCTTGAAGCGTGCAATTTAATAATACTCGTAAGCTCATTGCTTGGTTTATAAATCACCGTTGAAAGATCAATCCAATGCGCAGACGCACCAGAAATACTCACCGGACGCTCACCTAAGCTAACAATTGGGTATTCAAATACTGATGGTTCACCATGAATGGTAAAGTTCATACGTTGGAACTTTTCATCGTCTTGCATCAATGGCATTTTTAAATCGACATCACCAAACGCTTTGCCTGAACCTTCAGTACCAATATGTACAATGAAGTTGGCACACTCATTGTAGCCGTCTTTGAGTTTTACAATCCAGTACGCGCCATAGTTCGGATCGATACCATCGTATTCATGACCATTTGCCCAATCCGTCGCATCAAACGGTGCTGCATATGCATCACACACATCATTATTCCACGTGTGCAAACGATACCCTTCATAAGCATCATCACTGGTACGGTTATAGAACAAAATGGCTTCGTCATCCGCTGGAAAAACCACAGGATCAGGCAGTGTTGGATCAGCCCCAACTACACAGCTCTCATTATTTTCATCAGGCACAGTTGGGGCCGGACAATTAATCGGGGGTGGATCAACACATTCAGTACCCGCTGCATTGGGGATCTGCGGTACGCTACAGGTCAATAAAACTTGCCCTGAATCAATATCATTACTAGCTCCACCACCACATGCAGCTAGCAACGCTATGCTACAGGTAATGAGTAAGCGGTTAAAATCAGCTATTATTTTCATATTATTATCTCCAGCTTACTGATCAATGGTTATAGGTAAAACCTAAGTAAAATTGGCGACCAAAGAATTGCGTGGTCCCTGTTTTACTGGTTGTACCGAAGTAGCTTTGTGTAGGCTCATCAGTCAGGTTATTCACTTGTAATAACATGCCAAATGAATCTGTGAACTGATACGATGTTTGGAAATCGATAACGGTTTCCGCATCAAAGTTCACCACTTGCTCATTGACAGCAACTTGCTCAGAGACAAAATCATCGCGATAGCGCACATTTAAGCGTGTTTCAAAGTTTTCGTAGCTGTAAAAAAGTGTCCCGTTAAAGACGTTGTTTGAGAGACCCGGTAAGTCTTGCGAAACAGAATCACCACCTAAATCGGTGATTGATTGCACTTCACTCTCGGTATACGAATAACTGGCATTAATCCCTAGCCCTTCAAACGGTGATGGCAAGAAAGAGAAAACTTGTGTATAAGCAAGCTCAATCCCGCGAATATACCCCCCTTTAGCATTGTTAACCGCAGTTGTGTACACACCATTAGTGGTTTCGATTTGCTCACCGCTTACAGGGTCGACAATGTACTCAGGGACGTTGAAGCCATTCCCTTTAAAATCAAAGTTTTCAATAGCTATCGTATCTATGAATGAATCAATATTCTTATAGAACGCCGCCACGACTAAGGCACCATCCGTATCTTCAAAGTATTGCTCATAAGAAATATCGTATTGATTCGCATAGAAAGGTTTTAAGAATGGGTTATTCGTACTTGAACCATTAATTTCGCCATCATTATTAACCGATGCACTGGCGTCACCCGCTAAACGGTTAATCGGAGCACGTGCCATCACTTTTGCTGCAGCAAAACGAATTTGCGTTGCATCACTGATTTTAAAATTAAGGTTTAATGAAGGTAGGTAGTCTGTGTATTTAATGCCTAATATGTTTGGTGCATAAAGGTCGTTAACAATGCCGTTATCATCGACAATATATTGCGCACCGAGTTGTGGATCACTCCCAACGTTTTCAAGCACCGTCGCTGATTGGTCCGTATCAACACGACGAATACCAATGTTACCTGTGACAGGCAGTTTGCCAATTTCGGTATCAATATTGAGCATGAGATACGCTGATACCACTTCTTCATACACTGAACCACTTTGTAGCATGGTCCATGAGTAGTTAGTGGTATAACCTTGTGTATCTGGCTCACCATCACCATCTAAATCAACAACCCCCTCAGCGTTACCCCAAGTTTGAACAGGTTGTGGGATGCCATTAGGGAACCACGCGTTTAGTGCTTTATCCAAATCTATCGCTAAGTATGATGGGAAATAACTAAACTCACCCTGCCAATCAACCACGGTGGTCATGTCATCAGTCAAACGAAGTGGAGGTTGAGTGGCTGAGAATGCGCCGTCATTACCGTATTCAAACACTGACCGGTTATTGCTGTACTCACGGTCTGAGTAACGCGCACCAAATTCAATTGAGCTAAACCAGTTATTCTCTAACTCATATTTAAAATCGAGTCGGAACGCTTTGACTTCATCTTCATTTTCATACGGGTAAATGCCGTATTTACTAAGCATAACGCGATCAATATCGCTGAATGCATCAGCTTGATTAAAACCAATATCAGGTAAATCAAGACCGTTTAATTGATAATTTAGTGACACATTGGTATCAAATACCGGATTATCAATTGTAGCGTCTTCCGCTACCAGTGCCCAAAGTAAGCCATTGCGGAAATTACTCTTCGCGCGTGATAACGACACATCAGCATTGACATTCAAGCGCTCGGTTACTTGCCAATCGGCGTTAATTCCATAGCTATCAACTTCATCAAAATCTTGATTATCATCATTGACTATTTCAACACGGGTAAAGCTATTTGATGTGCGGTTGATTGCCCCACCGATTACCGCATTGCCGTCAAGTAAGGGGTTCGCATAGACAGCTGACGGGCCACCAAATTTAACCCGAAAACCACGGGCAAATGATTCGCTATCAAAACGAGATAAAAACGCATCACCTTTCAGTTTAAAGTTATCGGTTGGTGCCCATTCAATCGATGTTAAATAACCATTACGCGTTTCTTCACCACCTAAATGCTGAAGCTCGAAACCTTCACTGATATATTCATTAGCGGGGTTATCTGCAGGGCCATCGATGTCATTTGCAAGTCCGTCAACATCTTTATTACCGTTATATGCTAGACCGATAAACTGGGTGGCAACACTAGGTTGGAATAAGCGAGCATAACCTAGCGCGACACCGAGGGTATCATCAAAGAACTTGCCCTGATAAGAAAAGCTAATACGGTCGCCATATTCAGTGGCATCAAAAACCTCTGAAGCACGATCGTTATACATACCGCGTACATTAGCGGTAAATTTGTGTTGCTGGTCATTATCCAGTGGGCTGGCTGTTTGTAACTCAACAGTACCGGCAACGCCCCCTTCGATTAATGATGCTTTGGGTGACTTATACACAGCTGCCGAACTAATTAACTCAGACGGATACTGATCAAACTCAATACTACGGCTACCACTGGTCGATACTTGTTCTCGACCATTGAGAGTCGAAAACACGAATCCACCAGATAAACCTCGAATATTAATTTCGGCAGCTTGGCCACCTGTTCGTACCGCCGAAATACCCGGTAGTCGTGTTAATGCATCTGCCATAGATACATCGGGAAGTGCACCTAAGTCATCAGCAGATAACTGCTCTGATACGGTGTCACTAAAACGTTTTTGGTTTAATGATTGAATTAAACTGCGACTAAAGCCGCGCACTTCGATTACTTCAAGCTCAGGATCAAGTTCCTTTGCAGATGTGCGTTCTGCTTCGTTCGCTGCCATAGCACTGTTTGCTGCAACCATTGCCAGCATTAATGCACTTAGCTTAAATTTCCCCATTGGATTCCCACTCTGTTGTCATTGGAGGCGTTATGTTTATTCTTGTTGTCAAAAAACAACCAACAAAGTGTAACCAAAAGGTAAATATTGTGTGATGAATACGTATGCACTATACGTTTCCTGGGGATAAGCAGGAGCTCCTCTCACGTTTTACTATTGAGAGAGGAGCAATAGAGAGCTTTAAAGTGTTATCACGACACGCACTGCAAGTGCGATAAAGATCATGCCGAGTAGTTTTTCAAAAAGTGGATTCGCTTTAGTAAAACCAAAGCGCTTTTTTGATATTTCTGTGAGTAAGGCAACCAACAAATACCAGCCAGTATCCAGTACAAATACGGTTAAGCACATGATCAAGCCAACCTGTAACGTGAGATTTTCTGGGTCAATAAACTGTGAGAAGAGCGCTAAAAAGAACACCGCAAGTTTGGGGTTCAAAAACGCAATAGCAAAACCATCTTGTAACGCAGCGCGTTGACTAGGTATGGCTTGTTCAACTTTCACGGCTTGCGAACTGGGTTTTGCCAGTAATATACGTATACCTAAATAAGCAAGGTAGGCGGCACCACCATACACGAGTACATTATAAAGTGTAGGTAACTTGGTCATCAGTGCGCCTAATCCAAGCAAAGAGGCGCTCGCATAAAACCCCACTCCCACACCATGACTCACGGCCGCCAGCATGCCGTTTTTCATACCACCGTGAAGGCTATACTTTAACACAACCGCTAAACTTGGCCCTGGCGACATAGCACCCATGATACAAATTAACACTAAACTCAACCACTCAGTGAGTGTCATAATTCATTATTCTCTACTAACAATAAAACGGCCGTTATTTGACCATAAAAACCGGTGGCTGTGGTGATTGTTTTAACCTGCCAGCCAGATTGGCCTAACTCGTACACTTTCTGATTTAACGCAGTGATATCAAGTCCACCCAGAAAACGTTTCTTTTTAAATTCAATAATTTTTTGCATATTAGCTTGTTAACTCATACTCAAAATCATAGTAATGAATTCCCGCCTCAATGCGGATTGCCATTTTACCCGTAAGCCCCACCAGTTCACCAGCGCCTGAATCTGGCACGACTTCTAAAATTAACCTGTCCGTGCCTTTATCCATGGTGCCAAAATGTTGTAATACAAAGCTACCTTGTTTGCCATTCAGACTACCAACCACTTGTTCAATAGCAACATATCCTGCACTGCCTTGGGTTGCCGTCATTGCGCTCAGCATCTCTCCTTGGCTAGTTGCTTCCAGAGCGCCTGTAAACGTTTTATCTATCGACATACGTCCAAGATTCACGCCATCTTGACCTGTCGCATACCCCCCAATTGGGTTTAATTTCACGTTAAATTGACCGCTTATCACTGTTGATTCCATACTAATCCCTTATTTTACTGTTGATTTTTAAAGCGATGATAACCATATCTATACCCTATTCACAAATAAGAATCTAGCATGGCAATTAACAAAGAAAAGGCCGCGTTCAGTAGCCTGTTACCCGTTTTAGCGTTTATTAAGCCCTACAAATGGGTGGTATTTGCAGCCCTTGGGGCATTATTACTCACCGCAGGCGTTAACTTGTCACTCGGCCAAGGAGTGAAGTTTGTTATTGATCATGGCTTTATTGCAGGCTCTCAAGAACAACTTCAACAAGCAGTGATGGTTCTTATTGGCCTTATCAGCCTATTAGCAATCGGCACATTTTGTCGTTTTTATTTAATGTCGTGGATAGGTGAACGAGTCAGTAATGATATTCGTAACGCGATTTTCGAGCGAATTGTAACGTTACACCCAAGCTACTTTGAAGAAAACCGTAGCGGCGAGCTGATGTCACGACTCACCACCGACACCACATTGCTGCAATCGATTATTGGCTCATCATTTTCTATGGCGCTTCGTAGCAGCTTAATGTTAGTGGGTGGCCTTGCTATGCTGCTAATTACTAATTTAAAACTAACCTTAGTGGTCGTTGCCTGTGTACCTATGGTGTTAGTTCCTATGCTAATTTTTGGTCGTAAAGTGCGTAAACTAGCAAGTTCGAGCCAAGATGCCATTGCCGATATCAGTACTTATGCAGGCGAAATTATTCAAAATATTAAGGTCGTACAAAGTTTTAGTCATGAAGCGCGCGAAAAAGCGGCTTTTGCTGAAGAAACAAATAAAGCATTTTTAGTCGCAAAAAGTCGTATTAAACAACGCTCACTTTTAATTGCTGCAGTGATCTTTCTAACCTTTAGTGCCATCAGCGTGATGCTTTGGGTAGGCGGCAGTGATGTGCTCGCGGGTACCATGACGGGCGGCGAGCTAGGTGCCTTTGTATTCTATGCCATAATGGTAGCTATGTCGGTTGCAACAGTTGCCGAAGTGTACGGTGAGTTACAACGCGCAGCAGGTGCGGCAGCAAGACTGTTAGAGCTGCTCGCTGTTGAAAGTATGATTCAAAACCCCGCACACAATAAAGATGATCAGCTCGAATTAAATAAAGCTGACCATCCTGCTATTCGTTTTGACAATGTATCATTTAACTATCCATCTAGACCCGATAAAGCAGCACTTAGTACACTTAATTTAGAAGTAAAACAGGGCCAAACAGTCGCCATTGTTGGTCCCTCTGGTGCAGGCAAAACAACATTATTTGAATTATTGCAACGATTTTACGATCCGAGCGCAGGGAGTATTTCATTAGCTGGCATTAATATTAAAGAATTATCCCTTCACTGTTTACGCCAACAAATGGGCATGGTGGCACAAAACCCCATTTTGTTTAGCTGCGATGTTATGCATAACATTCGCTATGGCAATCCCCATGCGAGTGACGAGCAGGTATACACGGCAGCCAAATATGCACACGCCGATGAATTTATCACGCAGCTACCGCAGGGCTATCACAGCTTTTTAGGTGAACAAGGGGTACGTCTTTCTGGTGGGCAAAAGCAGCGGATTGTGCTTGCTCGCGCTATTTTAAAGGATCCAGCTATTTTATTACTCGATGAAGCAACCAGCGCACTTGATGCACAAAGCGAGTCTCATGTGCAAGCGGCACTCGAGCACTTAATGAAAGACAGAACAACACTCATTATTGCCCACCGCTTAGCCACCGTAAAACATGCAGACGTCATCGTGGTAATGGACAAGGGTGAAATTATAGCGACAGGTACACACCAGCAGCTATTGACTAGTAACCCACTGTATAAGCAGCTTTGCGAATTGCAATTTAATCGGGATTAATATCCAAGGAGGGATGTCAGGTTTGAAAGGGCATATCAAACCTGACCACAAATCTAGACTACATTAAGCCTAACCTTGTGTGTTTGGTACGATTTGAATCTCTACACGGCGGTTTAAAGCACGACCATTGGCTGTATCATTACTCGCTACAGGGCGTGTTTCGCCATAGCCACGTGTGCTAATACGTGCCGACATAATTTGATGATTAACTAAATAATCTTTAACACTTTGCGCACGTTGCTGCGACAGTGTCATGTTATAGCTGTCTTTACCTGTGCTATCAGTGTGACCTTCAACACTTAAGTAGGTTTTTTCGTATTTGTTCATCACTTGTGCAATGGCATCAAGGGTGCTGTGAAAGCCTGATGAGATATAAGATTGATCTGTCGCAAAAGTGATGTTTGATGGCATAACTAAGCGAATATTATCGCCTTCACGTACCACTTCAACACCCGAGCCAGCTAGCTCGTCACGGAATGCTTCTTCTTGCTTATCCATGTAGTCACCGACAGCAGCACCCGCTAACGCACCAATGGCCGCACCAATAAAGATACGCTTATCATCATGATCGCCTGTTGCTTTACCTAATACCGCACCTGTTGCGGCACCGATTGCGGCACCTTTACCTGTGTTAGTTGTTTCACACCCCGTTAATAAAACGGCTAAAACACCCACTGTTAAAATCGACTTGCTGAAACTCATGTGTCTCTCCATGGCATTTAGTAATTTTGATCTATTAACAATTATGAACACTAAATCATGAACATTAGGTTAATAGTTCTCTTTAATAAGTGTAACAGCTGGTAGGTTATACGCTTTAACTAATTCTGTTAAACGTCCATTACGTACAAGAGCGTGTAACTGAGATTGAATTTCCTTTGCTAACGAGGTGTCGGCAAACTGTTTACTAACAGCCATATGACCGTAAATAATGTCTTTATAGCGATAAGGCATTTTGACGATCTGCTGTGAAGGAAGTTGTAAATAACCCGAGGCATGATCCGCGGTATCTTCAACTGAAATAACGAGTTCGACGCGATCTTTAAGCAGCATTTCAAACGCATTACCTTCACTCAAAGCC
Source organism: Pseudoalteromonas sp. MBR-15 (assembly GCF_053628915.1). NCBI lineage: Bacteria > Pseudomonadati > Pseudomonadota > Gammaproteobacteria > Alteromonadales > Pseudoalteromonadaceae > Pseudoalteromonas > Pseudoalteromonas sp. MBR-15. Next base: position 107,310 of record NZ_JBRJHH010000011.1, on the reverse strand, counting down.
TCCACTTTAGTGAGTGAGCTGTCATTATCAAAACGCGAAAAATAAGCGGCTCCTCGCATGACCGCGATGCGCTTTCCTAGCAAGTCTTGGTAACGATTTATAACGATGTCACGATCTGCTCTTGCATAGAACCCAAAAGAAGAAGACAACATCATGTACGGAGGAGACATAAACTGCATTTTTTGCTCACGCTCGCTGGTACGAATTAACCCGCCCATCACATCCACTTCACTTTGTTCGAGCATTTTTAAACAGCGAGAAAATGGGCAAGCGACAAATTCTAATTTCATCGGTATGGTACGTTGCAGCTCACGCATAATATCGACCACTGCGCCACTCACATGCCCTTTTTCAGACACAACGCCGTAGGGAGGAGAATGATCAACCGCAACAATAACCCTCTGCACAGGTTCTGCATACAAGGAGCTTGATATAAGTACTAATAATAGGCTTACGATACTCAGTCTCATAGGGTTACTCGTTACTACGTTCATACCTTACTATATATCCTAGCGATGTGTATGTCATAAAAACCACAAAAATGTCATAGAAATTTGTCATAATTAGGTGATTAGATTCGATGGCGAAAACAATGTTACTAGTTATATTTAAGCAATTTTTTTTATTAGGCTGCATGAGTTTCGGTGGCCCCGCAGCGCACTTAGGCTATTTTAAACGTCACTTTGTCGATAACTTAAAATGGTTAAATAGCGAGCGCTACGCACAACTAATAAGCTTAAGCCAAGCATTACCAGGTCCGGGGTCAAGCCAAGTAAGCTTTGCGATTGGGGTTGAGAAAGGCGGTCTATTGGGCGGTTTGTGTGCCTTTATTGGGTTTACTCTACCGTCTTTTTTAATTATGTTTTTTTTGGCACTGAGTGCCCACCAATTTGGTAACATTTATTTTGCTGTTATTGCGGGACTTAAATTATTTGCCATCGTTATTGTCGCTGATGCAACTTACAGTATGGCGGTGAGCTTTTGTAAAACGCATTTACTTAAACTTATCGCGGTATTAAGCACGTTATCGTTGATTATTTTTTCACAGTTTTCCAGCCAAATTTTTGTGTTAATTATAGCTGCGATTATTGGCTGGCTTTATCCACAACATAAACTCCCTCAGCATGAGAATGTAAGTAAACCCGTTAAAGTATCGTGGTTACCTTTTATCATTTTTGCAGTACTGCTTATCGCGAGCTTTTTACCCTTTGGCGAGTGGTCCTCTCTATTTGCTCCATTTTATCAAACAGGGGCGATGGTGTTTGGTGGGGGGCACGTTGTGCTACCTATTTTGCAAGCGAGCATACCAAGCCTTGAAACCGAGCAGTTTTTGTCAGCCTATGCCAGTGCTCAAGCAATTCCTGGCCCTATGTTTACAATAGCGACCTACTTAGGGGCTGAACTGACACCTCATTCACCCCTATTGGGAGCACTTATTGCGACGCTATTGATTTTTTTACCGGGCTTTTTATTGATGCTTGCATTTTTAAAAAGCTGGCTACAATTGGCTGATAAACCACGCTTTGCTGGCAGTATTGCCGCTCTCAATGCTGCGGTAGTCGGGTTTTTAGCGGCAGCACTCTACTCGCCGATTTGGCTCAGCACAATCAACAACATATGGCAGATTGTATTAGTGGTTACAGCCTTCACATGGTTAAGGGTCGCTAAGCCCCCTATTTGGTGGTTATTACTTGGCTTTATTGGTATCGCTTTGGCAGTGCAGTCGCTCTAGTCTTTACTTTTAGGCGCCGCGTTAACCACTTTAATACTTGGTTTATCTACGACATGCTGCTCATTAGCCGAAAATTGCCCCGTCACACTCTGATATGGGCGCAATCCAAAAATAGGCAATACTGCAAGCAGGTGATCCATGATCTCTGCTTGTAGATGTTCGTACGATATCCAACGTTTGTCTTCGCTAAAGCAATAAAACTCAATTGGTAAGCCATGATTAAATGGCTGAAGTTCTCGCACCATGAGGGTCAAATCACGGTTAATTCTTTCATGCTGTTTCAAGTATCCTTCAGCATAACGACGAAATAAACCTAAATTCGTAACAGGATCAGGTAACGTTGTCACACGAATGTAGTCGTGCAGAGGTATCGCGCTATTTATTTGCGTATGGAAAGCCTCATCAACTAAACGAATGCTGTTCATATCTATATTTAAAGAGCGTTTAATTCGACGACCACCCGACTCCTGCATACCCCGCCAATTTTTAAATGAACCGGCCACCAACATGTAGGTAGGAATGGTGGTAATCGTGTTATCCCAGTTACGCACTTTTACCGTGTTCAAACCAAGGTCGATAACCTCACCATCAGCGCCATAGCTATCAACTTGAATCCAATCACCATAAGTAACTAAGCGATTAGCAGCAATTTGAATACTGGCAACAAACCCCAAAATAGTGTCCTTAAACACTAACAAGGTCACCGCTGCAATGGCACCAAAACCAGATAAAATATAGGTGGGCGACTTTTCAAGTAATATACTGACGATCAAAATAGCGCAGATCATGAAGGTGATCAGTTTCACAACTTGAATCAAACCTTGTATGGGCACTTCTCGGGCAAACTCCAGCTGGTTATAAATGCCCCCAGCAATACTGACAATGCTGCTGATGATAAAACCGCCATAAATAATCAGAACAATTTGACCAATGGTTTTTAAAACTAACGCTGCCACCTCTGTGACAGGGTAAACATTGTCGAATGTTGCTAAATACAACACGCAACATAAGGTGCCTGCAAAACGTCTATTAAGTTTAGTTAGCATGGGTGCTAATGCACCAATGCGTTCTGGCGAAAGGCGCGTTACAACACTTTGTATTCCAGGAAGCATTAAGCGCCGAGTAAAGACATACACCAGCAATAAAGCACTCACACCAATTGCGGTGGCTGTCAGCGCACTGAAAAGCTCCGCATCTGGCATTGCTTCAAACCAAGGCATAACCAATTGTTGCAAGTGAGTTTGCTTCATGGTGCTTCAACTTCCTTACTGATATTTGCTACCAGACTACCTTGTTTGGCCTGATAATAATTAAATAATTGCGCGTCTTTTTGAAGCCAAATTTCATTGATTCGTTGCTGAAATGCGGTTCTAAATTCACGGTCATGTTGATAATCACCAATCATCTCAGCACTGATAGCCTGCACATGTATATCTACTTTAATGAGCGCTAATCGGCCACGCATTAAGTTGCGACAAATATGACTGCCCTCACCTTGGTAAATAATAGAAGTATTAAGTAACGCATCAAACTGTTCACCCAGCACTTCCAGCGCAAACGCAATCCCTCCCGCTTTGGGCTTGAGTAAATAACCAAATGGACTGTTCTGTTTTGTATGCTTTTGCGGGGTAAAACGTGTCCCCTCAACAAAATTAATAATGGTGGTTGGGTGATTACGAAAATCACGACAGCTTCGCTTGGTACGTTCAACATCAAGGCCTTTAAGCTTTGGGTTTTTAGCCAGCTGCGACTTACTGACACGCTTCATAAAAGGCATTCCCATCGCCCACGCACCCGTGCCTATGAAAGGCACATATTTTAGCTCATCTTTTAGAAAAAACTTTGGCGCCGGTAATACATCAATCGCACTAAGCACCACAATATCTAACCAACTCATATGGTTAGAAATAAGTAAGTACCAGCTATCGCGATTAACATTGCCTTTAATATTAATTTCAATATTCGGGCAACCTAGCCACAGAGCAAAACGATTCCCTTTGCACCATCCCCGATAAGCCCCATGCAAAATGTGACTAATGATGTTGAATGGTAAAATAAGTTTCAACACACCAAACAGCAACACAAGGGTTCCCCAAAGAATGACATTGGCAAACAGCACAATACTGACCAACAATCCGGTTAACCAATTAGGTAAAAATTTCTTTAACATATGTGTGCTCTCAGCTGTGCCAGCAGCATCTACTCAGCTTGCGATTCAAACTGGGCAAGCTGCTGGTTTTTCTCTTCCCAAATACGATTTAACTCCGCTTGAAAATTCACTCTAAAGTCTGCATCACCAGTGTAATCACCTATTAAATTAGGACTGACATCCATCACTTCAACGCGAACATCGATTTGCTTCACTCGGCCACTGGCAAAATCCACAAAACTTGGAATACCTCCCGGGTAGTGAATAGTGACATTAACAACTTTTGAGATCTGCTCACCCATAGCTTGCATAACAAACGCCACACCACCCGCTTTCGGTTTTAATAAGTACTGAAAAGGGCTCTTTTGACGCGCATGTTTTTCAGCGGTGAAGCGCGTGCCTTCCACAAAATTTACGATGCTTACTGGCATTTCTTTAAATTTTTCACAGGCTTTACGCGTTGTTTCTAAATCTTTTCCGCGCAACTTTGGATTTTTCTTAAGCTGTGACTTGCTAGTACGCGTCATAAACGGAAAGTCTAACGCCCACCATGCAAGCCCTAGAAAAGGAACGTAGATCAATTCCTTTTTCAAGAAAAAGTTTAAAAACGGGATACGGCGATTAAAAATACGCTGCATGACTAAAATATCAACCCAGCTTTGATGATTAGCAATCACTAAGTACCAGTCTTTTGAACGAAGTTGCTCAAGGCCCGTTACATTCAGTTGATAAGAAGCAAATACATTTTGGTTTATACCATTGCACGTAACCCACACTGTGGCACATTGCTTAGCAATCCAACTCATCAACTTTTGTAATGGTTTAATTGGAATGAGTTTAACCAAACCACACAAAAAAATAGGCACGAACCAAAAAAGCGTATTTAGGGTGTAAAATAAAATACTCAATACACAACGAATAACGGACATTACTACTTATTCCTTTAACCTTTAATCTTCAAAATACGTATAGCCAGCAAGGCCCGCATTTAATTCAGACAAATATTGTGCCTTAGATTGCGCATCAATTTCCAGCTCATCCACACGTTTTGCGAAGTTGGCAGCCAGAATATCGCTATCATAATCAACGAACTTTAATACGTCCTTAACACTGTCGCCTTTAATCGCATTGGTTAATTGGTAGCCAGCCTCTGTCAGCTCTACGTGCACTGAATCGGTATCACCAAATAAATTATGTAAGTCGCCTAAGATTTCTTGATAAGCACCAACTAAAAACATGGCAATGTGGTACTGCTGACCTGATTTATACTCAGGGATAGGTAAGCTGCTTTCAATGCCAGTTCCCTCAACATAATTGCGAATTTGACCGTCTGAATCGCAGGTAATATCTTGAATGATCGCGCGTTGAGTGAGTGGTTTATGTAAATTTTCAACAGGCATTACAGGGAATAATTGCTGGATCCCCCACACATCTGGCAACGACTGAAACAGTGAAAAGTTAACAAACAACTTATCGGCAAGCTTCTCATTTAAATCGTCGAGCACTTCACGGTGTGCACGCGCATTGTCGCTCAGTGAAGCGCGAACGCGATGTAAAATAGTAAAATAAAGTTGCTCAAGCTTCGCCCATTCCAGCATCGTCAGAAGACCATGGACATATTGATCATGTGCTTCGCTAAATAAATGCATTGCATCATGATAAATCTCCAGCGCCATGCGAGGTGTTAAGCGCTGTAAGCATTGCCACATTTCATCTAGCACTAAAACATTGTTTGAATCTGGCGGAGTTGGATTTACATGATTTGGCGCACGCTCGACATCAATCACATCGGTAATCAATACCGCGTGATGCGCCGTTAGCGCACGCCCTGATTCGGTGATTATTGCAGGCTGCTTTAAGTCATGTTGTTGGCACACTTCTGCAAATGCATTCACAACATTACGCGCATACTCATCAACACTGTAGTTCATAGAACACGCACTACGTGAACCAGACCCTTCGTAGTCAACGCCTAGACCCCCACCTACATCAACGGTATTAAGTGGTACACCTAACTGGGTTAGTTCAGCAAAATGACGTGCACATTCACGAAGTGCGCGATGAATGTCACGAATATTGGCAATTTGAGAACCGATATGAAAATGCACCAACTGCATTAAATGTAATTTGTTTCGCGACTGAAGTAATTCAACCGCAGACAGCACCTGCCCAGCAGTTAAACCAAACTTACCTTTTTCACCCCCCGTGTTCTGCCACTTACCTTTGCCCACAGAGTTTAAACGAATACGAATACCAATTGATGGCTCAATACCCAAGTCATCAATTTCAGCTAATAAGGTGCTAAGTTCTGACAGTTTTTCTACCACAATATGCACTTTGTGACCTAAACCTTGACCGATACACGCTAAACGTAAAAATTCACTGTCTTTGTAGCCATTACAAACAATGGTAATCGGTTCTTTGGCAACACCTAAAATTGCCATTAATTCAGGTTTAGAACCCGCTTCAAGACCCACTAAACCACTTGGGTGAGCAAGTAGCTTTGTTACGACCGATCGTTGCTGGTTCACTTTAATTGGGTAAACACACGTATAAGTGCCTTGATAGTCGCGAGCTTGACGAGCTTTAGTAAAAGCGCTTGTCAGCGTATCAACACGATTTTGCAAGATATCAGTAAAGCGAACTAAAACAGGTAAGGTAAGACCTTGCTTCTTAAATTGCTCGGTGAGTTCAGATAAAGAAATTGCAGATTTAGTTTGATCACCGTCAGGGTAAGCGACCAGCTCACCTTGTGCGTTAATATCAAAATAACCGTCACTCCAATGAGCAACATTATACGTTTCGCGTGCTTTGTCTAAACCCCAAGTCATGGCCATGTCTTCTGTAAATTCGTTAAATATAAACGCGCATTTTAATACGCTCGCGCCTACCACGCTAACAAAAATTGCCCTATATGCCAAAGTGATAAAAAATATTCGCTATACTGATTAAAATTTGATTGAGCAATTGGCCAAGCACTGGCAGAATTGCCCCCTTTTTTACCATTAACTAAAAGTGTATAAGCAAGATGGCTAATTTAGATCAAAACAACTGGTTCACTGAAATTAGTGACCGTGATGGTAGCGCCTTTTCACTGCGTATAAACAAAAAGCTTGATGAACAGCAATCGCCGTTTCAAAAAGTAGAGATGTATGAAACAACTGACTTCGGTAATCTTATGATTATTGACGGTTGTACAATGGTAAGTAGCCGTGAGAACTTCTTTTATCACGAAATGATCAGCCATCCTGCTCTTCTTGCGCACCCTAATCCTAAAAATGTAGTGATTATCGGTGGCGGTGACTGCGGCACATTGCGTGAAGTATTAAAGCACCCTGGTGTTGAAAGCGTCACGCAAATTGATATTGATGAAGTTGTAACGCAAATGTCGCTTAAATACTTCCCTGAATTATGTGAGTCAAACCAAGACCCGCGTGCCACAGTGATGTTTGATGATGGCATTAAATACATGCGTGAAGCTGCGCCAGAATCAATTGACGTGGTTATTGTTGATGGCACCGATCCGGTGGGCCCAGGTGAAGGGTTATTCAACCATGCTTTTTATACAAGTTGTCTAACAGCACTTCGTCCTGGCGGCATACTCATTCAACAAAGTGAATCACCGCTTATGCACATGCCTTTATTAGTTGAGATGCGTGACGCGATGAAAGACGTGGGCTTTAATGACCTACAAACGCTGCCATTTCCACAACCAATTTACCCAAGCGGTTTATGGTCAGTTACTCTTGCACGTAAATCACAGGCATTTGATGGCTTTCGTGAAGACGACGCGAATACACTAGCTGAAGGAACTGAATACTACAACGCTGGTATTCACTACGGCGCACTAGCAACACCTAACTACATGAAGCGCGCTTTTGAGAAAAAGTAATGTAAGGTTGTTTATTGATTAAAAAGGGCTCGCTGAGCCCTTTTTTAATTCCTTTAGAATAGTTTACGCAGAGGGGCATTACACCTTAAAACGGTTCACTAAATGATTTAGCTCATTGGTGAGCTGATTCATTCGGTTTGCCACTTCTTGTGTTGAACTTGCCAAGCCGCCTCCTTGTTGGGTTTGATCATTTAAATCAGATAAATTCTGGCTAATTTCATCTGCAACAGCCGTTTGCTCTTCAGTGGCTTGTGCTGTTTGCATTGCCATATCATTCACTTTTACCGATGAGGCTTGCATCGCATTAAGCACGTCATTCGTTTGTGTGAATGATTCAACAGCTTCATCGGCAAAACGCTTACCACTGTTTATAGCCTGCAAAGATTGCTCAACGCTTGAAGCAAATTGTTCAACCATGGTTTGAATATCGTTCGTGCTTTCTTGAGTACGCGTTGCCAATGTTCTTACTTCATCGGCAACCACTGCAAAGCCCCGACCTTGCTCACCGGCACGCGCAGCTTCGATTGCCGCATTTAGTGCCAGTAAGTTAGTTTGCTCTGCGATTGCACGGATCACTTCCAGTACCTTCGCTATATTATCTGAGCTTTGTTGTAACTCGGTAGAGCGCTGCGTTGCGTGATCCATATTCTCAGACAAAGCAACGATTTTCTTACTGGAATTATCAACCGCTGATAACCCCTTCTTAGCCAATTGCTGAGAATTATCTGCTTCATGAGAAGACTGTTGCGCCACATTTGCGACTTCACGACTTGCAACACTCATTTCGTGTACTGCACTCACAATTGACTCGGACGCCTGACTAAGCTTTTGATTAACCTGATGGTTCTGATTTGAAAACGAATCTAGATCATGCCCGAGACTTTGTAATTCTTTGGCTTGTTCAAGTATGTCTTTTATCAATTGCTGTAAATTATCCAAGAAGCGATTAAACGCGGTTGCTAAATCTGCAAACTCATCTTGGGTTTTAACATTAATACGCCCAGTTAAATCACCATCACCAGACGCAATTTCGTTTATTCGTTCTGTAACATAATTCATTTGGGTCGTTAACTGTCGTGGAATGACATAACTAAACCAACCCGCAACCACTAATACCACGGCAATCATTATCATTAGTAATGCTTTAAAACCTGTGATTTTATCCATTAGCTTTTCAGTTTCGGACTGCGAGGTTTGTTCTGCCACCTCACCCGCTTTATCTAAAATGTCACGAAGCGCCGAAAAGGACTGTTCTGCCATTTGATTTTGAGACGCACTGGTTGCGCTATTAATATAGGCTGTCGATGCCGAATACCATGCATCAAAAGCACTATTAAAATTACGAAACTGTGCTAACACTTCTGGATAAGGTGACATGTAAGATAAATATTGTTCAAAGCGTTCTTGCACTTGGTCAGCATTTTCTTGATGTTCCGCTAGAAAAGACTGATCACCTTTATCCATTGTCACTAAGTGCAACTCTGCCACTTTCGCTTGATACAAATCTCGATCTGCATTCACGATAACTGACACCGCATTTAAAAATCGCTCCGATTGCGTATCTATGGCTTCTTTTTGTAAGTTAATTAAATAACTGTAGCCAGCTATTAATATAATAATAGCGACCCCAAGCAACACAATGGGCAGTGAACTTTTGACACGAATACTCTGTAACTTCATACGTTTTCCTAATTCAAATTCGAAACCAGCTCATTCCTTAAGATCTTAGTAGAAAAATAGTAAAAGTGTGCGAAATTAAAAATACAAAATGAGGCGATTTAATTAAGGCGGCTATTACAACCTGAAAATTGAATACGTATGCAGATCACTCGTATTAGCAGGCAAGTCAATTTATGCTTAAAGCTTATAGGAACATATACGACAACAATCCATATTCTGCATCGCCAAGGAATAATAATGAAATATACAGCCTTACTACTCGCTGCCTTCTCAGGGACGTGTTTAGCACACACTACCACGGTCAGTTCGCCTGATGGGCAAATTAAAGTCACGATTTCTGATGAACAACACACCCCTAGCTATGAAATCAGCTTTGCGGGAAAGCAAGTTATTGCACACTCTGCTTTAGGACTTGTTTTTAAACAACAACCTGCAATGAGTGAAGGCTATAAAATTAGCAGCCAAACGACTAATTCTGTAAAAAGCAGCTGGGAACAACCTTGGGGTGAACGCCAAACGGTAGTTGATAACCACAACGAAGTTGCTGTCACCTTTAAAAAGCCACAACCCCAAGGTGGCACCTTTACTGTGCGTTTTCGTGCCTTTAATGATGGGGTCGGTTTTCGCTACGAACTACCGAATCAATCAGGTTTTGAAGATGTAGAGATCACCAAAGAGCTCACTGAATTTGCAATCACCGATTCAGCCAATGCAACTGCATGGTGGATACCTGCTCGCGGTTGGAATCGATACGAATATGTTTATAACACCACGCCTGTTCACAAAGCTCCTTTAGTACACACTCCGTTTACTATTAAAAACAAAGAAGGTGTTCATATCAGCATCCACGAAGCTGCGCTGGTCGATTACGCGGGTATGGTATTAAACCAACGCCGTGATGGTACTTTCCAAGCTGACTTAACACCGTGGTCCGATGGGGTTGCCGTTAAGAAACATGGCGCATTCAACACGCCGTGGCGTACTATTCAAATTGGGGATGAAGCAGTTGATTTAATTAACTCTGACATCATTCTCAACCTTAATGAACCAAATAAACTCGGTGATGTATCTTGGGTTAAGCCCGGTAAATATGTGGGTATTTGGTGGGGTATGCATATTAATGAAAATACGTGGGGAAGTGGAAAAATTCACGGCGCAACGACCGCAAACACCAAATACTATATGGACTTTGCCGCACAATATGGCTTTGATGGTGTACTTGTCGAGGGATGGAACATTGGTTGGGATGGCGACTGGTTCTATAACGGTGATGTATTTAGTTTTACCAAACCCTATGACGACTTTGATATTGCAGAGCTTACTCGCTACTCCAAAGAGAAAGGTGTACAGCTAATTGGTCATCACGAAACCTCGGGGAATGTCACTAATTATCGTAACCAAATGGAAGATGCCTTTGCACTGTATGAAAAATCAAACGTAAGCCAAGTAAAAACGGGCTATGTTGCAGACGGTGGCAATATTAAACGTATTGATGAAAATGGCATAGTGCGTAAAGAGTGGCACGATGGTCAATTCATGGTGAATGAATACCTTTATAACGTGAAACTTGCAGCAAAGCACAAAATCAGCATCAACACTCACGAACCCATTAAAGATACTGGCTTACGCCGCACTTATCCAAACTGGATTGCACGTGAAGGCGCGCGAGGCCAAGAGTTTAATGCTTGGGGCACACCGCCTAATCCACCGGAGCATATTCCAATGCTTGCCTTCACACGTATGTTAGCGGGACCAATGGATTTCACCCCTGGTATTTTTGATATGGGGTTCAATGGGTTGGGTGCTGATAGTAATCGTCCACAAACAACACTTGCAAAGCAACTGGCGTTATACGTAGTACTGTACAGCCCTATTCAAATGGCTGCTGACTTACCACGCAATTACTTAGCAAAACCGGATGCGTTCCAATTTATTCAAGATGTGCCTACAGATTGGCAACACAGTATTGCGCTGCAAGGTGAAGTAGGTGATTACGTTGTCTTTGCACGCAAAGAGCGTAAACGCGATCACTATTCAGGCAATGACTGGTACCTAGGTGCAGTCACTGATGAAAATGCACGTACACTGCAAGTTAAACTCGACTTTTTAGAGAAAGGTAAACGCTTTGAGGCGCAAATTTACCGTGATGGCGATAAAGCTGAATGGGTTAACAATCCCTACGACTTAAAAGTAGAGAAACGCATTGTGTCTGCAAGCGATAAACTCACTTTAAAACTTGCCACAAGTGGTGGTGTCGCGATTCGTTTTAAAGCGCTGTAAAAGAAAGTCACAAGAAAATGATGCTACAACCATATTGTAGCATCATGTTTAAAGGTATTAATTTATTTTTAATAACTGATCAAACAAATCGAACACCTGATCAAGCTCTTCAATTGTGTTGTAATGCATACAACCAATACGCACTACACCCCCCGTGTCTAATACACCTAATTGCTTGCATAAACCTTGTGCATAAAAGTTGCCATCCCATACACAAATGTGATGTTTACCTAAAAATTCAGATACAACACGCGGTTCAATGCCTTCAAAGATTAATGCAAAGGTTGGAGTACGCATTGATAAGCGCGCAACGTCATTAATACCAAACAATTTAATACGTGAGTAATCGGCTAAGCGAGTTAAGAAATGCTTACTGAGCGTCATTTCATGTTGTTTAGTAATAGCAAAAGCAGCCGCTAATTTTTCTCGGCGCGAATGACTATCATCCAACTCGCTAATAGCAGCAATGTAATCAACGGCAGCAATTAAGCCAGCTAAAGCTTCAAAGCTTTGTGTCCCCGTCTCCCAACGGCCTGGGATGACGTCTTTCGCGGGTTCTACTTTATACGGGGTGAAACCTTCTAAATGCTCACGCTTACCGTATACAAGACCCAAATGAGGACCAAAAAACTTATAGGCAGAGCATGCTAAAAAGTCACAATCAAGTGCTTGAACATCAATCAGCTCATGCGGTGCAAAGTGAACTGCATCCACGTATACAAGGGCACCAACAGCATGGGCAAGCTCGACAACACGTTTAATATCGTTAATTGAACCAGTGGTGTTTGATGCATATGTCACGGCAACGAGTTTTGTCTTACTTGATAATAAACTCTCAAAATGAGCCATATCTAAGCTACAATCGGCTTCGTTAATTAAAGCCGTTTTAACTAATGTGCCTTTATCTTCAGCTGCTTGCTGCCAAGAGGATACATTTGAGTAGTGATCTGCGTTAGTGACAATAATTTCATCATCAGCAGTCCAATCTCGAGAAATCGCACGGCTAAAGCTAAACGTGAGGCTTGTCATGTTAGCACCAAACACGATTTGCTCTTTAGAAGGCGCATTCAGTAAGTCTGCCGCTGCTTGGCGAGCATCGGCCATTAGCTCAACAGTTTTATCACTTGAGAAAAAAGCACCGCCTAGGTTTGAGTTGAAATAACCTAAATACGCACTCATGGCACTTAAAACAGACTGCGGTACTTGTGAGCCACCGGGACCATCTAAGAAAACTGGCGATGTACCAGCCACATTTTGCATTAATGCCGGAAATTGACGACGTAATTGCGTTAAGTTCATCGTATTTTCCTTACGCAGTTAGCACGAAGCAATCAAGGTAACCCTCTTTGCTTGCATCTAATTTATTCATTGGTGTTGCGTTGTGCCACACTTCACGGTCATTAATGAGTGCGAACATGCCGTCTTTAATTTCCATTTTAAAGCAAGGCTCAGCTTGTTGATTCTCGTAAACAAGTAGCTCACCGCCTTCGAGGTTTTCATGTGATACACCACAGACACATACATGGTCGAAACCATCTTGGTGAACCCCTTCAGGTGCAGCAGGTGTGTCACTGTCGATCGCAAGCATTCTAAATTGATGAATTTCAATATCACGGTCAGCACTGATGCCGGTCATTTCACGGAATTGATTAACAATTTGCTTCATGCCATCACTGGCTAATAAGCTGTCTTCAAGATTCTCATAGGTACGCTCTACATTCCCTTGAAACGTATTGATTGAATCATCTTGAACAAATGCTTTTGTTGGTTGTAATTTTAATTCGCCATCAACCACTTTAATTACCGAATAGCGACGTTTACGAAATGCACCATCTGCGTATGGGTTAGCGGGTAAATTAGCAAAAGAAGGCTTTACTGCGTCAATATGTGATTGGCTTACAAAACGAAGTTGTAAAAGATTCTGGTTGTTTAATGTAGTCATAAAGATCTCGCCTTAATACGTTGAGAATATTGACGAGGATTTTAATGCAATTGATGAGGAAATTTTGCGTTTTTATGTAAACACAACCAGTCTATTGTTTAATTTTAAGATCGTTTTCATTCTTATTTTAGAAGTTTAATCTAAAAAAATAAAAAGTGCTGAAATACACCGTTTAAGCTTAGGGTACCTATTTCAAACCGCTAAATAACAAGACAATGTAAAGTTGATAAAAAGCCACAGCGAACCGTGGCTTTTAGTTTACTCAATAAGTTATGGTCGTCGTATCTGAGACACTTACAAATTCACTCGCGTAATCTGCTTATCGGAATGTACAGTCTCATTAAAAAAGTGAATCACCGAGTATTAATAGCTCCATTGTAAGCCTAATGCAAACGATACATTACTGTATTCAACTTCAGGTACACGAAGGCGTTGACCGTTTTCTAGATTCTTGGTCACAATATCACGTGACTTATACTGAGCATCGATTCCACCAATCAATGCGATATGAGACAGTACTTGATATCGCATTCCTACCCGCCCCATAACACCCCAACCATTAAAGCTATCAGTGAGTGTCGAGGTTTCAAATTGCGTATTCTGAATCTCAGAATACATAGGTGTACTTAATTCAGTTTCAATATACCAACTATATTTATTAAAACTCTTTTGCAAGCGACTATCGTAACGCGCTCCTATGGTCAGCAAGATCCCCATTTGATCTTCAGAAACCGAAATAACCGGACGTAACTGCAAAGCATAATCCTGCTGCTCTCCTGTATTATTACCTGAATTCATACCGGGTAATGTAAATCGCGCGGGATTATTTGGATCATCTGATAATGCGATTAATGCTTCGTCGAATGCTGTTGCACCGGGTTGTACAAATGCAAAATTCGAACGCGTGAAACTAGAAGTAAAAAACTTTGTCCCTAGTGTAAATTGCACTGTTTGAGAAAAATTATACGCCCCCTTAAAACCAATTTCATTCGCTTTCGTTTTAAATGCATTTTCTTGAATAGCACCAAAGTCATCCATGTACCACGTCTCAGTTTCAATTTCTGTGGATATTGTTGCAGCACTTTCAATATAAAAGCCCCAGTTATCATCGATACCTGTGTATGAAATTTGCCGTACGGCAGGGTTTGTTACATCAATAGATTGATTAAGTTTCCCAAAGCCTGCAACATCATTTAAAGTTTCGCTGTAGCTAATTGTTTCGAAACCTACTCTAACTTCACTAAAAGAGGGGTTAACTGCCAATACAGAACTACTAAATGGGAGTAGAAAAAGGAGTGCTTTCATTATTCAGTTCCTTGAAATACAGAGTCTGCGTCGCCAAGAAATAGATGCAGCCCTTCCTTGGTTACACTTTTAAACATTAAGTTACACTAATTAACTTTTTACATTAATTAGTGTAGACAAACGTATTAGCATTTCAAATAAAACTGAACAAAAAGTTAATAAAAAAAGCCCGCATATATAATGCGGGCCTTTTACAGTAAAACTCAATTAGTTACTTATTACACAGCTTGCTGAACAATTACTTGATCTGCCTTTTTAGTGTATTGAGGCATACGGTGGAAGTTCAGGTAGCGATAAGTATCAGCTGCTGTTGCGTTGATCTTATCTGCGTACTCTTGATATTCAGCCGGTGTAGGCAGTTTACCTAGAATTGCAGCAACCGCTGCAAGCTCTGCTGATGCTAAGAATACGTTTGCGCCAGTACCAAGACGGTTAGGGAAGTTACGAGTAGACGTAGACACAACTGTCGCCTTATCAGCAACGCGTGCTTGGTTACCCATACATAATGAACACCCTGGAGTTTCAATACGTGCACCTACACGACCAAAGATACCGTAGTAACCTTCGTCAGTAAGCTGATCTTTATCCATCTTCGTTGGAGGTGCAACCCATAACTGAGTTGGAATACGACCGCTGAAGCCATCAAGAAGTTTACCCGCAGCACGGAAGTGACCAATGTTAGTCATACAAGAACCGATGAATACTTCGTCGATTTTCTCGCCTGTAACGTCAGACAGTAAACGTGCGTCATCTGGGTCATTTGGCGCACAAAGAATAGGTTCTTTGATTTCAGCTAGGTCGATTTCAAGTACGTGTTTGTACTCTGCATCGGCATCCGCTTCCATAAGCTCTGGGTTCGCTAACCACTCTTGCATTGCATTAATACGACGTTCGATAGTACGAACATCACCGTAACCTTCAGAGATCATCCACTTAAGCATGACAATGTTTGACTCAAGGTATTCAGCGATAGATTCTTTAGAAAGTTTAACGGTACAACCTGCCGCTGAACGCTCAGCTGACGCATCAGAAAGCTCAAATGCTTGCTCAACTGTTAAGTGCTCAACACCTTCGATTTCTAGTACACGACCAGAGAATTCGTTGATTTTACCTTTCTTCTCAACAGTTAGAAGACCTTCTTTAATACCGTAGTAAGGGATAGCATGTACTAGGTCACGTAATGTGATACCTGGCTGCATTTCACCTTTGAAGCGTACTAAGATTGACTCAGGCATATCAAGTGGCATTACACCTGTTGCAGCTGCGAATGCTACCGCACCCGAACCTGCTGGGAATGAAATACCTAGAGGGAAACGCGTATGCGAGTCACCACCCGTACCTACGGTGTCTGGTAATAACATACGGTTTAACCATGAGTGGATTACACCGTCGCCTGGACGAAGTGATACACCGCCACGGTTCATGATGAAATCAGGAAGCGTATGATGAGTGTTTACATCGATTGGCTTAGGGTATGCTGATGTATGACAGAAAGACTGCATTGTTAAATCTGCAGAGAAACCTAAACATGCTAAATCTTTAAGTTCGTCACGTGTCATAGGACCTGTTGTATCTTGCGAACCAACGGTAGTCATTTTCGGCTCACAGTATTGACCAGGACGTACGCCAGGCATGTTACATGCTTTACCAACCATTTTCTGTGCAAGCGTAAAGCCTTTGCCAGAGTCAGTAACAAGAGCAGGTTTGCGGAAGATATCTTCTGCTTCTAGACCTAGAGATGCACGCGCTTTGTCTGTTAGACCACGACCGATAATAAGTGGAATACGGCCACCAGCACGCACTTCGTCAAGAATTACGTCTGATTTTAAAGAGAACGTTGAGATAACTTCATCAGTACCGTGACGCTTAACCACACCTTCGTAAGGGAAGATATCGATTTGGTCACCCATGTTTAGTTCATCAACAGGTAATTCGATTGGTAATGCACCAGAATCTTCCATCGTGTTGAAGAAAATAGGCGCGATTTTACCGCCTAGACATACACCACCAACACGCTTGTTAGGTACGTGAGGGATATCATCACCCATGAACCAAAGCACTGAGTTAGTTGCAGATTTACGCGATGAACCCGTACCAACTACATCACCAACATACGCGAGCGGTAACCCTTTCGTTTTAAGCTCTTCTAGTTGTGAAATTGGACCAACTTCACCAGGCTTGTCTGGGTTGATACCGTCACGCTCGTTTTTAAGCATAGCTAAAGCGTGCAGTGGGATATCTGGACGAGACCATGCATCAGGTGCAGGTGAAAGATCATCAGTGTTTGTCTCACCCGTTACTTTGAAAACAGTAACAGAGATTTTTTCAGCAACGGCTGGTTTATTTACAAACCATTCTGCATTTGCCCAAGACTCGATAACTTGTTTCGCGAATTCGTTACCAGCCTTCGCTTTTTCTTCTACGTCGTAGAAAGCATCGAACATTAATAATGTGTTTGATAAACCTTTAACGATAATTGGCGCTAACGCTTCGTCGTCTAAAAGTTCAATCATAGGTGCGATGTTGTAACCACCTAACATAGTACCTAATAGCTCTGCCGCTTTTTCTTTTGATACTAATGGTGAGCTTGTTTCACCTTTTGCTACTGCCGCTAAAAAGCCAGCTTTGATGTATGCAGCATCGTCTACGCCTGGTGGTACACGATTAACAAGAAGATCAACGATAAACTCTTCTTCACCTGCAGGTGGGTTTTTAATTAGTTCAATAAGATCAGCCGTTTGCTGAGCATCTAGTGGCGCTGGTACGATACCTAACGCGGCACGTTCTTCTACGTGTTTACGATATTCTTGTAGCACAATATTGCCCTCTTGGTGACGTGAGAGTACTCGGTAGTATTAAACTAAATACAATCATTACCCAGTACTTATAGTATTCTGACGGTTAATTATAAAGCTTTTAAGTATAGATGAAAATCCATGCTGCGGTTAGGCACTTTATATTCACTATAAATAACATGAATAGTGGTAGAAAAAAAAGCTATTCAAATGAATATTTATTAACTAAGAATCATTCCTATCTGCTTTAGCGGTCATTAACAGTGCGTTTAACCCTATTCGCTTTATTAAGCGCATTATTTAAAGGCAAGAAAATCTCGATAATAACAAGACAAAATTTTGTCTTTTAGCTGCTTTTAGCAATTGCTTTTGCATCGCTCTACCAGCTCAATCAATGCAGTCGTAAATCAGACATTTTTAACGCAGGTAGCGACTGGTTTAATCACTCAAAATAATTGGTATTAACGCAGCTAGCGACAAATTTAGCACCTCACAATAGTTAAGCGTTATTGTGAACTGGGGTAGGTATTTTTGCAGATTGGCTTAACGACTTATCCTTATGAGCACACTATTTTAACCATAAAAAAACCCAGCACTTGGCTGGGTTTTTAAAATTAGTCGCAAAGGTTAATTATTAACGCTCTACTTTTACACGCTCAATAACGCTTACGTGTGCTTCTACACGACGGTTTTCAGCATGTGCTTCAGCTGTATTAGCTGGGTTTTTAAGGCGCTCTTCACCTAAACCAACAGTCGTTAGACGCTCTGCATCGATACCATCTTCAATAAGTTTCTTAGCAACGGCATCAGCACGTTTCTTAGATAACCACTTGTTGTAGTCAGCTTTACCTACAGATGAAGTGTGACCTTCAAGTAGTACTTTAGTGCCTGGGTGCTCTTTTAAGAAAGCAGCAGCTTTAGCGATGTCATCTAAGTACTGTTGAGACACTTTAGATGTGTTGTTAGGGAACGTGATTAGTAAGCTCTTCGTTACTTCACGGTCTTCATATAATGTACAACCCGTGCCGTCAACTGCATCAGTCATCGGTGTGTTAGCACATTGGTCGTCAGCATCAGGGATGTTATCACCATCGCTGTCTACAGGCTCAACAGCAACAGGAACAACTGTTGGAGCTGGCTCAACTGGCTCAGCTGAAGATTCTTGAGCACCAAAAATGTAGCTTAAGCCTAATTTAGCGCCTACATCTGTATAACCACGGTCAAGACCTTGGTATAGAGACGTTTCAGCGTTAAATGCGAAATTGTCAGTGAAGTAATGTTGGTAACCAGCACCTAGGTTAGCGAACATTAGGTCTTCGTCAACTGCATCAAGGTTTTTCAAACCGAAGATACCGTAGAATGGGCCACCACCGAAGTGATATAAACCATCGATACCGTAACGCTTACCGCTTTCTGAACCGCTCATAGTCGTGCCGTCGTTCAGAGCTACGCTGTAATCAAAATCCATATCAGCATACTCAAGACGAGCGCTCCAGTAATCGCTGAAGCGATAACCTAGCTCTAAACCCCAACCTGTAGAGTCATCAACATCTAGGCCACCTGGCGCGAAATCGCGAACATTTTCCCAAGACGCATCATAGTAGTCGCCAAATGCACCGATATAAAAACCTTGTTTTTCGGCTGCGAAGCTTGATGCACTAGTTGCAGCTAATGCTAAAGCAATAGTAAGTGATTTTAATTTCATTGTTTCCTTCCCATTTTCACAATTAAAATTGTAGCTAAGTCATCCCAGCTCAATCAGTTTAAACAGAGTAGTCGACTAATAGTTAATCAAAACTTAACACACTCGGTACAGAACAAATATCTTGCCGAGTAATTTCAGTCAATTACCCATAATAATAGGTTATCTAAATAACTTTGCATAACAATGCCTTTAGATCGCTTTGTTAAAATCAGACAAAAGCTGCTTTTTCCGCCTAATTTACTGACCTCAAAACCGATTAAAGTCCATTCCCAATTACACTATTATATTGGTTATTTTTAAATCAACAAGTTGAAAGCAACTTTATTTGTAAATATTCGTTAAAAAGCAAAACTTTAGTGCTATTTTATTGATATAAATCATATCACTGGCAGCTACCTTGCTCAATCGGCGAACACTTAGATTTTAAAAAATGAGCATTTACAGCTGCAACATATTGTGCAACATCGCCCTTAAGTACCACAAAAAGTCTGGTAATGACTATCCCCATCATGAGGGGGCTGGTACCACGCTGCTAATCGCTCTTCATAGCTATACGGGTTTTCTAAGACTTTCAACAACTCACCTATCGATGAACTCGTGCCCGTTTGCTCATATTCAGTCAAGATCATTTCAATATTATGATTACGTGGAATGACTGCAGGATTAACAGCGCGCATCACTCCGTAACTTTCACCCGAAGTTCTTAACCGCCATTTACAAAGCCATTCTTTTAAACTACCCGGGAGCGGGAAATCTGTTCGTAATGATTCTGTCAGCGCATTAAATGTGTTCGTGTAATCAAGTTTATGTTGTTTCATCAAAGTGAGTAACTCTGAAACTAATGCTTGATCGCCTGCTTGCTCGCCATCTAAACCTAACTTTAGTCGCCACATGGTATCAAATGCCGTGTTAAACTTAGCAGCAAAGCCATTTATAACCGCTGATAATTCACTGAGCGCACGTTCCTCATCTTTAAAAAGCGGTAATAAGCTTTCTGCAAGACGCGCGCAATTCCAATTTGCAATAGTTGGTTGATTACCAAAAGCATAACGTCCTTGGTGGTCAATAGAGCTAAAAACCGTTTCTAAATCAAACTGATTCATCATTGCACACGGGCCATAATCAATGGTTTCACCACTAATTAATGTGTTATCTGTGTTCATCACACCATGAATAAACCCAATTCGCATCC
Source organism: Pseudoalteromonas sp. MBR-15 (assembly GCF_053628915.1). Classification (NCBI taxonomy): domain Bacteria; kingdom Pseudomonadati; phylum Pseudomonadota; class Gammaproteobacteria; order Alteromonadales; family Pseudoalteromonadaceae; genus Pseudoalteromonas; species Pseudoalteromonas sp. MBR-15. The sequence goes on along the minus strand of NZ_JBRJHH010000011.1, from coordinate 86,638 downwards.
AGCCCACAACAAGCTCAACCTGCTTATCGATTATCGCCGCTAAAAAGTCTGTAATACGCTGCTCACCTTCACTTTTAATATCAGGAAAATGACAACTAATTGCGTATTCAACTAACTTTTCAAGTCCTTCAATATCACCCTGAGTTGCTAAATATTGAAATGAACCAACACGGATATGGCTATTCGCGACACGCGTTACAACGGCACCGGGTCGTGGGGGTTGTCGGTAAACAGTTTCTCCAGTCGTTACAACAGCAAGGCAACGGGTAGTTGCAATATCTAAGGCCGCCAAGGCTTCACTCATGATATATTCACGTATGGCAGGGCCTAGTGCACAACGACCATCTCCCCCACGCGAAAAAACCGTTGCACCTGCACCTTTTAATTGCAAATCCCATAATGCGCCATGTTTATCTTCAATGGCACCAAGCAAGTGCGCACGACCATCCCCCAAACGCGGCGAAAAATGACCGAATTGATGACCCGAATAGCCAAGCGCTACAGGCTTCACAGCGTTATCTACCTCTGAGCCACTTAAACGTTTTGCTAAAAACTCAGGGTCAGTGCTAATGTCAAACTCGCGGGCTAAATTAGCATTAAATAGCAATAAGTTCGGGTCAGAAACCGCTGTTGGGGTGTCTTCAATTGCTAACAGATCACTAATGTCTGTATATCGGGTGTGCAGTTTCATATTATTCCTTAGGGTGTTGCAATGCCTACTCGGTTATCACCCACTCCATAAGCAACTAATTGACTCAGTGCTTGCAGGCTATAACCACTTTGCTGCTGTAGTTCATTGAAAAAGTTCTGCGCCGCTTGCTGTGATTTTTTGGTCTGCAATCCCCCATCAATGAGCTGATGAGCACGAAGATAACTTTCCACATCTCGCGAGAGCAAAAAGGTATCTTTTGCCATCGCGCGCAACGCATAAGGGCCGGTGTTCCCGCCTAAGCGTGCGCCATGCTTCTTCAAGTAAGCCCATAAACCAATAATGTTGTCGCTGGGCCACTGTGCAATAAATTGGCTAAAGCTTGCATTTTTTTCAGCGACTTCATGGATCATGTAAGCATTTTCAGGGATTGTTTGCACTTTTTTGAAATTGCGAATAATTCGCTCATCCATCGCTTTTTGTTCGAGCATATCAGGTGGCATCATCAATAGTTTTTCGACGCTAAAGTCCCAAAATACTTCACGAAACCCCGCCCATTTATTATTGATTACAGACCAATAGAATCCACTTTGAAATACCTTACGAGTGAACTCCTCCAACCATAAATCATCCGCTATGTTAGCAATATCAGCATCATCGAGCGGGTTTGATAACAGTGCATGTAGCATTTCTTCACTGCCTTTTCTTTTAACGGCTCGTTGATAAATGTCGGTAAACTTTTCCATCATTCTTCCAATTCGTCTGCTTCGTTCTAAGTGTACGTAAAAACGAAGTTATACGTAACCCGATTGCTTAATTGGTCAATAAAAAACAAATCCACCGCCTTGACACCTAGAAGGCTAAAATGCTTTAATCAGCGCCAATACCCTATTTCATTATGTTGGCTTTAACGTTAAAGCGAGCATAAAGGGCTGGAAGAGGTGCGTTATTCAGGTAGCGTATGGGAAGAGCACAGACTCTGTTGATCATACGTGAGGGGAAATTAACGCCGAGAAGTAACACCGTTTGTGAGGTGCTTATTTCGGGCGACTGGGCTGAATCCCAGCGACTGTCACCAACAATAGCAATGCTATTGATAAGTTTGGTGGAGAGCTTCTGGTCTTAGTATAATAAGGCCGTCGCGTCTTTATTATTTTAAGCCCATTCGCTCTTCGAATTATACCTTGTTCGAATGACGACATGCGGCTCCATTCAATTGCTTCCGCACTGACTCTTCGAATACCTTATAAGTTCGTGAGAGATGATCAACAATTTTGATTTAAACGACTATCCATTATGGACAGCGCTAATCACGCCATTTTCTGAATCTGGCGAGGTAGACTACATCGCCCTTGAACAGCTTGTGGCTGAACAACAAGCTGCCAACAATGGTATTTTATTGCTGGGCAGTACCGGTGAAGGGCTTGCTCTTTCACTCAAAGAACAACAAGCCATTGTTGAGCACGTATGCCAGCTAACCCCTAGCGTACCGCTTATGGTTGCCGTTGGTGGTATGAACCTTAAGCAGCAAGTTGCGTGGGTCGAGTACTGCAATCAACTGCCTATTCATGGCTACTTGTTAGGTTCGCCACTGTATGCAAAGCCTGGCGTTATTGGCCAAACTCATTGGTTTGAAAGCTTACTAAATGCGAGTAAACACCCATGTATGCTATACAACGTACCTGGACGCAGTGCTGTTGAGATTTCACCTACCGTCATTAAAAACCTCGCCGATCATAAAAACCTGTGGGCACTTAAAGAAGCCAGTGGTGACATCGGCAAATTTGAAGGCTTTAGAACGGCCTCACCTAAGCTCGCCATTTTTAGTGGTGACGATGCACTGATGCCATATTTTGCGCAAGCGGGTGCTAAAGGCTTAGTGTCAGTGGCGGCGAATGCATGGCCAAGTCAAACTCATGAGTTTGTTAAACGAAGTTTAAGCGGTCAACATCCCAATTTATTCACCGATTGGTCTAGCGCAATTCAAAGCTTATTTGCTGTCGCAAACCCAATTCCCGTAAAAGTACTGATGCACCTGCAAGGTAGAATAAACACCCCGCAATTACGTCCACCGCTGACTCATTTAGAGCTTGAGCATACAGACAGCATCACCCACGCAAACAACACAATTTTATCTTGGAACTAAAAACAGGTTTTATCATGAGCTGGTTAGCATTATTAAATAACTTAGAATCGGGCACAGTACGTGCTGCAACACAAGACGAGAATGGCAACTGGCATGCCAATATTGAAGTAAAACAAGGCATTTTAGAGGCCTTTAAAAATGGCACAAACACGGAGTTTCCTGGTGGATTTGTTGATAAACACAATTTAGCCCCTCAAGGCTTTGCCGCAGATGCAGGTGTGCGTATGGTCCCTGGCGGTAGCAGTGTTCGCCGAGGTGCGCACGTTGCTAAAGGCACGATCATTATGCCACCCGCGTATGTAAACATCGGAGCATTTATTGATGAAGGGACTATGGTCGATAGCCACGCTTTAGTAGGGTCATGTGCACAAGTGGGTAAAAATGTTCACCTGAGCGCAGCGGTTCAGTTAGGTGGCGTACTTGAACCAATTGGTGCCAGTCCTGTGGTTATTGAAGATGATGCATTTATCGGCGCAGGTTGTGTGATTGTAGAGGGCGTTGTTGTTAAAAAAGGCGCAGTGCTTGCACCGGGAGTCCGCTTGTCTGCGACCATTCCAGTCTATGATTGCGTGAACGAGCGCCAATTAGAAAAAGGCGAACCAATCCCTGAGTACGCTATTGTGATCCCAGGTTCTCGCCCTGCTTCCAATGCATGGGCTCGCGAGCAAGGCCTCAGCATGTCATGTGCGCTCATCGTAAAATACCGTGACGAACAAAGTGACGCGTCATTGTTATTAGAAGAGGTTTTACGTTAATGAGCTTTTTGAGCACGCCCATCAAGCAAGCAGTTGAACAAGTTTCAGCGCACCTTGATACGCCATTTTTTATCTATGACCTTGATAAATTAACGACACATTTAAAACAACTCACAGCCCAAACCGATGTGAAACTGTGGTATGCCGTTAAGGCTAATCCCCTGTCTCGCATTATTCAGTGTTTAGACAGTGCGGGGTTTAATTTTGATGTGGCGAGTAGAGGTGAACTTGAGCAAGTACTTGCTCAAGGCATCAATAGCGAGCGCGTGCTCAACACAGGGCCAGCAAAGAGCCCTGCACAAATTAGTCATTTTATTGCGCGAGGTGTGCGTATTTTTGTCGCCGAGAGCATTAACCAAGTCCGTTGGCTAAACGAGCAAGCCACAAAAGCTAACTGCCAACTGCAAGTATTATTGCGTGTACAACTTCGCTGGCCAGACAGCGAAAAGAACCCGCTTGGTGGCGATAGCCTCACTCCTTTTGGCCTTGGTTGTGAAGAGTGGCACGCGCTTAATGTCAATGACTACCCAGCACTTAAGGTTGATGGTTTGCATATTTTTCAGTGGGGCAACATGCTCAGCACTGACAAACTGGCAGCGCTTTGGCGCGCTATGATCCAGCCATTACAGCAACTAGCACGTGCATTACGGATTGAACTTAACATACTCGATTTAGGGGGCGGCTTAGGCATCCCTTATACTCAAGATGCCAGCCGATTAGACTGGTCAGCACTTATCGAGACCCTTGCCAGCATTAAAGCTCAAGCCGGTGTAGCAGAACTTTGGATGGAGTTAGGCCGTTATGCCGTAGGTGAATGTGGTCATTACGCAACACCTGTGGTTGAGCGAAAAGAAAACTATGGCCAACAGCAAGTGATTTTATCGGGCGGGATTAATCACCTGCTTCGTCCTGCGGTCACAAACCAAGACTTCCCAGTTACAGTATTGCGTGAATCACAGGCTTCACTGACAACAATGACACTCTATGGTCCACTTTGTACCGCGCTTGATTGTTTAGGTGAACATACATTAGCGAATGACGTAGATGAACATGACTGGCTCATATTCAGTCAATGTGGTGCTTATGGTTTCACAGAGAGTATGCCGTACTTTTTATGCCATGAACTTGCTGCCGAATACGTCATTGAGCAAGGCAACATTGAATGTATCCGCAGCGCTGAAGATGCCAGCTATTATTTAAGGTAATCACCATGAGTAAAGATTTAATTAGCCAAGAAAACATTGTCGTCGGCGAAATTGCGAATGGCTTACCATTGACCATCCCAGTCTATCGCTTAAAAGGCGATGGAAGTGGCCTAAGCGTTTACATTCAGGCCAACATGCATGGTGCAGAAGTACAAGGTAATGCCGTTATTTACCAGCTACTTGAACAATTAAAAACGCTTAAACTGCGCGGTGATATCACACTTGTCCCTTATGCAAATCCGATTGGCTGCAACCAAAAGTCGGGGGAATTTACATTAGGTCGTTTTGATCCCATCACAGGGACCAACTGGAACCGTATGTATCGCTTTAACAACGCGTTACCTGCCCAGATTGCAGAGCAGCATGCATCAAGCAATGAAGACACGATCAGAAGTGCTCTTAAAGACGCGTTAGTCGCAGATATCAATGCACAACTAAACGGCCCAGATTACAGCTTAACAACGGGTAAACGTATCGCGCTCAACTTACAAAAGTTGGCACATCAAGCCGACATCGTATTAGACCTTCACACAGGCCCAATCTCAAGCCAGCACCTATATTGTCCAGAGTATGCCAAAAACAGCGCACAATACTTCAATATTGAACATGTATTGCTCATACCTAATGACTTTGGAGGTGCGATGGATGAAGCAAGCTTTTGCCCGTGGTGGTCTTTATCTGAAGAGCTTGCTAAATACGGACGCGAACTTTCAGTACAGGTCGAGGCTTTTACTGTTGAGCTTGGCAGCCAAGAAAAAATTGATTTGAGTGCCGCCCTTGAAGATGCACACAGTATTTTAAGCTACTTGACTCATAAAGGTGTATTTGTTGATGCCGCGTATCAGCCTAAAGCGATGACTCGTTACGGTTGTATGCTCGATGACTACATTGCTTACTACGCCCCGATGGGCGGTATGGTCGAGTACTTAGCACCGTTAGGCGGTCATATCAAAGCAGGTGAGCCGATAGCCCATATTTTACGTATGGAGCGCTACTTATGTGAACAACCACTGCAAACACTCAGTTTTGATAAAGACGCGATTGCAATATTGCATTTCGCATCAGCGAGCGTAAACCAAGGTACTGAGCTTTATAAGTTCTTTACCAATGTCTTTGAGCTGTGATTAAACCCAGAGCTCATTCCTTCTCATTGCGTGAGAGTCAACGGCCAACAGGATTCTATCCAAAGGCCGTTATATTAGAGCCCCAAGCCTAGCTTGGGGCTCTCTATTTACAATAGCGTTTAACAAGTCCTCGCCTCTGTCAATTCCACCTTACCTAAGCCGTGTTTAAACTCGCCGATTAAGGGGTAGAGATAACATTTGTCCACAATTCAGTACAAGTTCACGGCGAGTTATGTAAAAATCACTATACTGATCACACTTCTACATCTATTTAAAGGAATCGCAATGGGATGGCGTATTTGGCTAGTTGCCGCGAGTTTATTTTCTGTACCTGTTTTAGCCCAAACCGAAGAGCAAAATACGAATGAGCAAGATGATGCGCTCGAATTAGTTAAGCAATGTATATTAAATGAAGCGATTGGCGGAGATGGTCAGCAAACTCTCGAACAGCTGCGCAAGAAATGCTCCGATCTAGACGAAAGCAAAAAGCTGACCGCTCTGGATAAGCGTAAAGCGCGTGAAGAAGTGAGTAAAAAGAACCGCAATGTCATCACCCCCCATAAACGTAATTACATTTTACCACTTTCTTATGTGTCTGATCCGAATGTTCGCCCGTTTGATGGTTTAAAAGAGTTGGCTGATGACGCCGATGGCGAGCCACTTGATAACCTAGAAGTTAAATATCAATTATCAATAAAAGTGCCTATTTTTGAGGGCTTTTCTGATAAAGACCAAGGCGTATTTTTTGCTTTTACCATGCAATCATTTTGGCAGTTTTATAACAAAGATATTTCATCACCCTTTCGCGAGACCAACTACGAGCCTGAAATATTCTGGATAAACTACCTTGATCCTGAGCATGTACTTTGGGGTGATGAAATGGCGATAGCCATTGGTGCATCGCATCAGTCTAATGGCCGCAGCCAGCCAAACTCACGTTCATGGAATCGCATATACGCTGACTTTTTATGGGAAAAAAACGGCTTTGTATTTAGCTTTAAACCTTGGTACCGCATTCCTGAAGACAAAAAAGATAACGAGTTAAAAGCTCGCGGCGATGATAACCCCGATATCTACAAATACATGGGCTACTTTGAATTCTCTGGGGCGTATCGCTACAACGAACATGAATTTAGCTTTATGTCGCGTAATAACTTAAATTCTGATAATCGCGGTGCAATCCAACTTGATTGGTCTTTCCCGCTGTGGGGACGGTTACGTGGTTACGCACAATATTTCAACGGTTATGGTGAGAGCCTAATTGACTACAATGCCGATATAGAGCGTTTTGGTGTGGGTATTCTTTTAACAGACTTACTGTAAGCAACGCATTATGAGCCTTTAACAGCGAGCAACTTAGCGCCCGCTGTTAAAGGCTAAAACTATGCTATTTTTTTACGATAAAGTGCCCTTCAAACTCAGCAACTAATACATCGCCATCGTACACATTCACTGGGACATGGTAACTTGCTTTACCATTTGATTCTAAATCAGCTAACTTCCCTTTGCAGCCTTGCAACTCAACACGGCCTCGGGGATCGTTATTGAGAGGTTTTAGGTATTTAATGTTCGCATCAGCTAACACAATATTTCCCTCAAGACCGGCTTCTTTTAATGCAAGATAGGTTGCTCCCCACCCTGTTAATGTCGCTAAACTGTATATGGAACCGGCAAACATCGTGTTATGTAAGTTTAAATTGGCATCTAAATCAGCACGGGTCGTAAACTGCCAGTCAGTATAACTTTCAACTTTAATACCCATTGCATCACTGATTGGAATTGATTCACGCCACGTATTTTGTAGCACTTGTGTCCAATTAGGGTGACGGAACCAGCCTGGCTCAGACGGCTTTTGTTTCACCATTTTCCAATGCTGTACATCATTGTAAGCCAAATGTGCTTTTTCTTTTACTTCATAACCGTGGCGTTTATAGAAGTCGAGCGCCCGTTCACGCGCAAATAAGACTAATTCATCGGCATCTTGTGTCCATGCTATTTTTTCGAGTTCATGCAACAAACGACTACCAATATGCTGATTACGATTACCCTCAGCCACAGCCATATAACGCACTTGTGCTTGTTGATGATTATTGAAGTGCAGACGCGCTACCCCCAATACCTCGCCATCATTATTTTTGATAAAGCGGTGCTCTGCGTCTTGCTCTAAGTCATCTTGCTCAGATCCACGCGGCTCGCCCCAAGGTGCTCTTAAAACTTGCCAACGCAATGAATAATACGCTTGCCAATCTTCGCTACTTTGTGGGGTGGTCACTTTAAACATAAATACTCCTGTGATAGTTAAGCCACTGTCTGTTGTTATTTTAACGTGGCCTGACGAATGCAAATTACGATACGCGATCTTCACTCAAGTTGGAATAATACTTTGGTGACCCAACCTAAATTATTATTTAAGGCTGTAAAAACTACTGCACAATTGGCACTTTAAGTGTGCTGGTCTATGCTGAATAATTGTATTATTTTTGTAATTCAACCGCTAAAGGCCCGAAATATGGAACATTTTTTTGAACCCAGTGGCGCAGTGAAACACAGTTTTATTGAGGAATGCCACCGACTCGGGCAGCTTATCTACTGGCATAAACAAGGTAATGACTGTATTCAAGTAAGGCAACTAAATCAGCTACGTTGGTTATTAATTAATGAAACCTTGCAATCTGTCATTGAAAAACGCCGGCCAGCTCGATTATTTTTCCCGCATTTACAATATCTTGCAAAGCGTTGGCAAGAACTCGAAGCACCTAAAAAAGTGCTGGAACTTGGCTTAGGGGGTGGTGCAATTCGTAATTATCTACAACACACTTACCCTCAAAGCCAACTCACTTCGGTAGACAAAAACCCTGATATTATTCATTGCTATAAACGCTATTTTGGCGGAAACCATGCCAATAACCTGCGCTGTTTTGATGCCCAACAAGTGTTAGAACAAGGCAATGAATACAATTGGATTATCTTAGATTTATTTAGTGAGGTAGAAGCGCCACTGTTTTTATACAAACACGCATTTTACGCAAAACTTCGGGCTGCAATGGCTAAAAATGGCCGCTTGTTTATTAATTTTTTATCGAATCATCCATCACAATTAAAACAACTTGAGCATTTACTGATCACCGAATTTGGTAAACGCCCAAGTATTGAAAAAATACCCAACTACGTTAATCATATCGTTATGATCAGAAAGTAATCACACAGATAAGTTAAAAGTAACGGGCCCATCATTACACAAGCTTACCTGCATATCAGCAGCAAACTGCCCTGTGGCAACTCGTAAATCGGCCGCTTTGGCTTTTTCTACAAAATATTCGTACAACGCATTGGCTTGCGCTGGGGTAGCTGCACTTGAAAAGCTTGGCCGCATCCCCTTTTTGGTATCAGCAGCCAACGTAAACTGCGACACAACTAATAGCTCACCTTGGATGTCTTGCAAGCTTAAATTCATTTTTCCTTGCTGATCAGTAAAAATACGGTAATTACTCACCTTGTGCAAAAGCTTTTCTGCCGATTGCTCTGTGTCATGTTTTTCAACCCCTAATAACAACAGAATACCTTTTGATATTTCACCAACAACTTCCCCATCTACCTCAACTTTAGCCTGGGTTACTCTTTGAATTAAGCCTTGCATTGATCCCTCGATAACTTGATATACATTAAATCTGCGGCACGTCGCATGGCCGCCAAATATACCTGATTATCACTGCTGTGCCCAACCCCATCTAAAATAAGTAATTGCGCATTAAGCTGCTCTGCTAACTGTTGTACCGCACTGTACCTGCACACTAAATCAGCACGGCCATGAATAAACCAAATAGGTAAATGAGCAAGTTCTTCGCAGTTTTCTGCTATAAATTTTTCTTCGATAAAGCAATGATGTCGAAAATAATGCACCATGAGCGTAGCTTGGTTCAGGCCAACATGAGGTTCATGTAAACTCCAGTTTATTAATGGTTCACCATGACAAAGTACCTGCTCCCATTGACACCAACGCTTAGCATACTTACTGGCCTTGATTTGATCATCACAGGTTAACTGCGCATGGTAAAAATCAAGTAATTCATGCCAGTTAGAATACTGATGAGCAAACACTTTAAAACATTCGGGATAAAAGTGAGCACCAGCTCCACGCGTCGTGTAAAGCCACTCAAAGTCACTGTCACAGGCTAAAAAGCTGGCACGCAAGATGAGTCCTGCCACGTGTTCACGGTGATGAATCGCGTACACTAAGGCAAGCGTCGCACCCCACGATTCGCCACACACAAGCCATTTGTTAATACCTAATTGGGAACGCAAAAACTCCAGATCGGCGACTAAGTCCAAGGTGGTATTTGCCTTAGTTGCGTGCGGCGTTGAGTGACCACAGCCGCGTTGGCTAAACATGATCACCCGATAACGTGCGGGATCGAAAAATCGACAATTTTCAGGCCGAAGGCCCGCGCCCGGCCCCCCATGACATAACACAACCACCATGCCTTGAGGATCACCGTATTCTTGAACATGTATTTGATGCCCATCACCCACGCTTAAGTGATAGTCACGACTTGCATTGTACTGTGGATATAACTGCACCTCGCTCTCCTTAGGTGCAGTGTATTTAAATGTCTATATCAGGAGTGTCTTCTATTTTCTCAGGGCTGATACAGACCGTAAATTCTGCACCGAGTAATACGACAATCCACGACAAATAAACCCATACAAATAAAATAGGAATTGTCGCTAGGGCCCCATAAATCACTTCATAAGATGGGAAATGGCTGATATACAGCGCAAAGCCTTTTTTTGTCAGCTCAAATAACATAGCTGCAAACAGCGCCCCTGGAATTGCCGCTCTAAATGGAACTCGTGTGTTAGGAACTAAAGTATAGAGCATAATAAAGCCCACCATGGAAATAATGTAAGGTAAAAGCTTTAACAAAAATCCACTGAAGCCAGGTATCCCCTGATCGGCAAACGACACCAAAGAAACAATATAAGACGTCACACCAATACTTGCTCCTAACAAGACTGGCCCCAAACTTAATACCATCCAATACACTGCAAATGAGATCATCATCGGGCGTTTTTTCTTAATTCGCCAAATGCGATTCAGGGTGGCATCAACATTGCGGATCAATAAAAGCGACACCGCAGCCAAAAAGCCAACCCCCACGGCGGTCATTTTATTCGCATTCCCCGCAAACGCACTGATATGCTCTTTAATGACATCAGAGGAAGTGGGCACAAGATTAGTGAACAAAAAGTTTTCAATGGTAATGAGAGTGCTTTCAAAGCCAGGAAATGCAGAGAATATCGCGACCCCCACAGCCACTAACGGTACAATGGATAATAAGGTGACATAAGCAAGGTAACCCGCATTAACCGTGATCTGATCATCAATACAGCGGGTCAAATACTGCATCCACCAACCCGGTTGCTGCTTTAAGAAAATACTTATTTGCAACTTATAACGACTGAGTTTCTCATCCATAGAACCAACTTTCTGCTAAAATGTTTTGATAATCATAGCAATCCACCACATAATTTGAAACGACAGGCATCTAAAAAGGGAACTCAATGAAAAAACTGACACTTTTAAGCGCACCACTCTTTGCAGTTACTATGGCATTATCAGGCTGTCAGTCAGCTTATTACTCAGCCATGGAATCAGTCGGAGTGCATAAACGCGATATTTTAGTAGACCGTGTTGAAGAAACAAAAGAATCACAGCAAGAGTCGCAAGAAGAGTTTCAATCTGCACTAGACAGGTTAACGACCTTAATTAACTTTGATGGCGGTGAACTCGAAGAAGCTTATACTCAACTTAATAATGATTATGAATCGAGCCTTGCGGCAGCGAACGATGTCACCAGTAATATCAACAAAGTTGAAGATGTAGCCGAAGCACTTTTTGAAGAGTGGGCCGACGAACTAGAACAGTACAAAAGCGCTTCTCTCAAGCGTGAAAGCAGCAAAAAGCTTAATTCAACGAAGCGCCAGTTTGACCAATTGCTTCGTTCAATGCGCAGCGCCGAAAGTAAAATGGAACCCGTCTTGTCGTCATTGCATGACAATGTTTTATATCTAAAACATAACTTGAATGCTCAAGCTGTGACAGCAATAAAAGGTGAATTCACTAATTTAAAACGCGATATCAAAATCTTAATGGACGATATGAACAAGTCGATTGAAGATTCAAATAAATTCATTGAACAAATGAATAAAGCGGGCTAAAAATTTGAGTAAACACAGTGAGCAGTTAGATGCTCTCGGCACCGACATTTTTTAAATAAATTAAATCACTAAGCCTACAATATCGTAGGCTTTTTTATTGTTACGTCTTGTTACCTTTCGATGATTTACCCGGTATGTTAATTTGCTACACTGTGCGCAAAGTTTAAAAGTTAGTCACCTTATGCAGAACCACCTTAAAGTTATAATTGCTGCGGCGCTACTCAGTGCCTGCAGTAGTCCAAACACAGTTAATGTTATAGCAGGGCAAGAGTCTGTTATACCTTTGCACAATGAAGGTGAGCGAGCTGGTCGCTATCACAACCTGTATCCCGGTGATAAACACTACCCAACAACCTGTACTGATGATTGCTATCCCGAGACCGAGTTACTTCAATGTAATGACACTCCTTTACACTGTTTATATCAAGGTCAGCAGAATCCAGCGTCGATTAACACCGGTTTTACTGTACGTTGGCTTGGGCATGCCAGCTTTATGATTGAGACACCTAACGGCGAGCACCTGCTATTTGACCCCGTCAAAGAGCAGTTTGATTCACCGGTCGATTTAGCCTTTAAGCTTGCTGGCGGTATGTATCGCAACCCCGGATTTTGGCCCACAAAAAATGAGCTAAATCAGATTGATGCTGTCATGTATTCACACATCCACTACGACCACTTCAATAAAGCCGACATCGAAGAAATTGGCAATCAGCCCCGCTATTTAGTGCCCCTAGGCGTCGCTGATAACTTTCCAACAGGTGGTTTTAATATTAGTGAGATGGCGTGGTATGCCAGCACCCCAATTAATGATTTAACAATACATGCTGTGCCAGCGCACCATTTTAGCAGTCGTGTATTAGTGCCATTTATCTACGAAGATAACAACAAAGATTTATGGAATGGTTGGTTACTTGAGCAAAATGGGAACACACTATTTTTTGCAGGGGATACCGGCTATTCACAGCATTTTAGCGATATTAAGCAAAAGTATGGTGAAATAGATGTGTGCTTAATGCCAATCGCATCTTACTATCACGAAGAAAATGGTAAATGGTATCGCTATGTGCATACCACACCCGAAGATGCCTTGAATGCAGCACATGAATTAAGTTGTAAAGTAATGATCCCATGGGGTTATGGTAATGCAAGTTGGCAAATGGGCGACCATTCAAGTCACTCAGCATTACTGCGTTTACTACACATGTCTCATAACATGAATGAGCCTGTCCCCCTGTATATTTTAAATGAAGGTGAGCAGGTTCGTTTATAACATTCCAAAATGGGGGTGAGTTATTACCTCACCCTCATTTTATTTATTACAGTGAGTGTGTCTCTTGCGCTTCAAGCACTTTGGTTGCAGGTTTGCTTTGCAAAGACCCCTTTAACGACTTGCCAACTAACGGCAAATGCGCCAACAATAAACACCACATCACCAACCGTTCTTACCCATCTTAGTATCACCAAGGTGTCACTTTGTAGTAGCGCTTCAGAGCGTGCATACCACAACCCTTTAGAAGCACTTGCAAAGAACTGAATGATTCCAATAGGTAATAAACTGGTAAATAGCATTAACGCTAAACCGATATTCATCCACCAAAAAGCAGTTTTCATTAAAGTGTCATCAAATTGAAGATGAGGACGAATATAACGCAGTACTAACAAGGTAAAGCCAAGAGCTAAAAAGCCATACACACCAAATAATGCGGCATGAGCATGGGTAGCCGTCGTATTAAGACCTTGTACATAATAAAGTGAAATAGGCGGATTAATTGAGAACCCTAATACGCCGGCCCCTAACATATTCCAAAATGCGACAGCGACAAAAAACATTAATGGCCACTTTATTTTTAGCATCCATGGAGTACGGTTTTTTAATTTATAATGCTCCCACGCTTCATGGCCAAGCACAATTAACGGCACTACTTCCAGCGCACTAAAGGTTGCTCCCACTGCCATTACAGGGGTCGTTGTACCAGAGAAATATAAGTGATGGAATGTGCCTGGCACACCGCCTAATAAAAACAGCGATGCAGACGCCAATGACGCAATTGTTGCCGAACGTTTAGAGACTAAACCCATATTATAGAAAATAAAAGCCAGCGCAGCGGTTGCAAAAACCTCAAAGAAACCTTCTACCCATAGGTGCACAATCCACCAACGCCAGTATTCCATTACCGAAATATGCGTTCGTTCGCCATAGAAAAACCCAGCAGCGTAAAACAGCCCGATTGCCACCACTGAAGCCGTAAATAATGCCAGTAGGTTTTTATCTCCTTCTTGTTTAAATACCGGAACAATTGCACGTAACATTAGCAGCAGCCAAAATGCGACGCCTGTAAATTTACCAATCTGCCAAAGTCGGCCTAAATCAACAAACTCGTACCCTTGATGTCCCAACCAAAAGCTTAACTCGGGAGGCATAATTTGCGCGATGGCTAAAAAGTTGCCAATAAATGACCCAACCACGACGATAATTAGCGCCCAGAAAAGAATATCAACACCTATTTTTTGAAACTTAGGATCTTTACCGCCGTTAATAATCGGCGCTAAAAATAAACCTGCAGCTAAAAACCCTGTCGCAATCCAAAACAATGCCGATTGAATATGCCATGTTCTTACTAGGCTATAAGGAAACCATTCTGAGGTATTGATGCCATAAAATCCCTGCCCTTCAACAGTATAGTGCGCAGTAAATCCACCTAATAAGACCTGGAACGTAAAGAGAGCAACAATTAAAAATAAATACTTACCTAATGCTTTTTGAGAAGGCGTTAAATTAAAGCTCGCTATTGGATCGTCTTTTGGAGCCTCAGGGGGAGCCTCGTCTTTATGTAAAAATGACCATGCCCAAATCAATCCACCGACACCTGCAATCAGTATCACAACACTAACAATTGACCAGACAATGTTTTCAGCGGTCGGTTTATTATCAATCAGTGGCTCATGCGGCCAGTTATTAGTGTAGGTTGCATCCCCATCAGGGCGCTCTGTCGATGCGGACCATGCCGTCCAAAAAAAGAACTCAGTTAGACGCTGACGACGCTCAGGATCAGGAAGTGTCACCTCTTTCATTGCATAGTTTTTACGTGTTTGCTGTAATGCCTCTGCCCCTCCAAACAAATCGTTGTAGTACTGCGCTGTTTGCTTAATTGCCGCTATCCGACGCGTCGATAAAGTAACCGTGTCAGATTGTTTATCATACGTATTAGTGCGGTACTCTCTCTTTACTTCCCACAGCAATGGTTGCTTTTGCTGCTCAGTTAACTCATCAAAAAGCACACCATATTGCGCTTGTGCAGCAATATCTAACCAATTAATAATCTCACGGTGAAGCCAATCAGCAGTCCAGTCAGGCGCTTGATAAGCACCATGCCCCCAAATTGAGCCTAGTTGCATTCCTCCTACTGATTGCCATGCAGTTTGACCATCTAAAATCGCCTCTTTACCTGTGTACAGCTCCCCCGATGTGGTGACATATTTTGCAGCTATAGGAGGGGCAACTCGGTATACCTCTTTACCAAAGTAACCCAAAATAGCAAATGTAACAGCAAGAACAGCAAACAAGGTCCACCATAACTTTTTGTATTCTCTCATTTCTATCGTCCCTCAACCCGTGCGAACAAAATAGCGTTCTCAATATGAATATGCATATTCAAATCGCTAATAAATGCCTGCAACCCTAAATACAAAGCCGTCCATGTATTACATGCTCCCGCATGCAAAGTGACATCATTTGTTAATTGGTAGATTTTCTCTATTTCTGCGATATGGGCTTCATGATCCGCCATCATTACGCTAATTGGTCCACTGACCATGGCAGGGATTGTATCGGCTTGCAACATTGGAAAGAGGATAAGCTCTTCTTTTTGCATATGATCTTCTAACTCTACATACATATTCTTCAAATGATTCGCTAAACCATTAGGACAATTAGGCTTATCAAAATGCACCTCTTCAACACGCTCACTTAAACGTATCAACTCTTCAAGCTGTACTCGGTGAACACGGTGATAGCGAGTCAGAATATGCTCAACCAATTCCTTATTACTCAGGTTGTGGTAATCAATAGCGGTTTGCCTGCTTAGCAAAACCTCTATGTCTGAAATGATTTCTTCGCGATCAATATTTCGTTTTTCGATAACGTCTGACAACACCAGATGCCCCTGACAACAAAAGTTTATTCGGTGCGCAAAAAAGAGTGCTGTTGCACCGGGAATTTCTGTCGCAATTTTACTGATAGGCCAATTTAAGTAATTCATATAACACCCCTATTTAAACATGCATTTGAAATGAATCTTTAAGAAGTTTACACACGTTTATTAAAGATGTAAAATAGATGCATATTTAAAATTTTAGAGTCTCACTATGAATGTCACTCGTTTTACAGATTATTCACTGCGTGTTTTGATTTTTACTGCCTTACATAATGGTGAGCTTGTGACCATTAAAGAGATCGCTGAAAAATACGAAATCTCAAAAAATCACCTCATGAAAGTAGTGCAAGAGCTAAGTAATAGAGGCTATTTAATTGCGACGAGAGGAAAGAATGGCGGTATCCGCTTAAGCAAAGATCCCACCGAGATTAACATTGGTGAGTTAGTGCGCTTACAAGAGCAAGGGTCTACGTTGGTGGAATGCTTTGGTAATGACAATCAATGTGTTATCACCCCCGCCTGTCAACTTAAACAAATATTTGCACAAGCAATGGAGGCTTTTTTCCTTCATTTAGATAACTATACACTCGCAGATCTGATCACCCCAAAACACGCAAATCAGCTCTCTCAACTGCTAAAAATAGAAAACTAAACTCACATTTTGGCGCACTCAAAGGTGTAAGTATTCCTGGAGTGTCATGGCAGTGACACTCCATTTGGATTATTGATTTACTAATGTATCCCTCAGTGCCATCATGAGTTTATGTGCACTGCCTCCTGACATTGCTAACGGATCGAATTCGCTGGTGCCTGAGTATTTTAAATTAAGCGGTGTGGTTATTTTTGAATACGGAATATAACCCATTGACCAGTTTTCGAACTCCCTTTCGTAAATTTCGCAGTAATTCAGCATAATAATATTTCGATGCCGATTATCATTTAAGATCTTATGATAGGTTGCATTTACCCCTGTCGAGATCCCTCTAGGCACTGTAAAAAGTGCGAACTATTAAAACACAGCAACCCTGTTACATTCGACGCATGATTATTTTTCTGTGCTTTTTCAATGATATCCTCAATATCACTCGGCCCAAATCCTTCACAAACTTCACTCGTATAAATAAGCCTGACTAAATACATCCTGATCTCCTTCAAGGTAGATTTAAAAAGATAGTACAGATAGAGGCTTTAGCAAAAAAGTGGCAACTTGCGGTTAGAGGTTAGAGGTTAGAGGTTAGAGGTTAGAGGTTAGTAGACAAGTAATTAATTTATCAATAGAAATAAAATACGCCACCCCTTAGTAACAACAAAAACTAGTAACAACAAGAACGAACATTTGTGAGTGTGATCTTACGGCTGACAGCAAAAAACAAGTCTCCTTAAACAAAAAAGCCGCCGTATTTTGCAATACGACGGCGTGTTATTTTGCGTGAGCTAAAAGCGTAAATTAGCCTTTAGAAGCACGGCTCGCACGTTTACGATCACTTTCAGTTAAGTGACGCTTACGAATACGAATATTTTCAGGTGTTACTTCTACTAACTCGTCATCATCGATAAACTCAAGCGCTTGCTCAAGTGTGTAGTTCAATGGTGGTGTTAATGTTTGCGCTTCATCAGTACCTGATGCACGAACGTTCGTTAGCTGCTTACCTTTAAGTGCATTTACAGTTAGGTCGTTATCACGGCTATGAATACCGATAACCATACCTTCGTAAACTTCTACACCGTGACCGATGAATAGCTTACCGCGCTCTTGAAGGTTGAATAATGCGTTAGTTAACGCTTTACCTGTTGCGTTAGCGATCATTACACCATTTTTACGTAGACCGATGTTACCGCCTTTGTGAGGGCCGTAATGATCAAACGTGTGGTACATAAGACCTGAACCTGATGTAAGCGTCATGAAATCAGTTTGGAAACCGATTAAACCACGGCTCGGCATCATAAAGTCCATACGCATACGGCCTTTACCATCTGGCGCCATGTCAGTTAGTTCACCTTTACGCAGACCAATTTGTTCCATGATAGAACCTTGGTGCTCTTCTTGACAGTCAATCGTTACTGTTTCGTACGGTTCTTCTAATACACCATCTACAGTGCGTAAGATTACTTCTGGACGAGAAACAGCAAGCTCGTAGCCTTCACGACGCATGTTTTCGATTAAGATACCTAAGTGAAGTTCACCACGGCCTGATACACGGAAGCTATCTGGGTTGTCAGTTTCTTCAACACGTAATGCAACGTTGTGAACAAGCTCAGCTTGTAAACGCTCAAGGATATTACGTGATGTTACGAACTTACCTTCTTTACCCGCAAATGGCGACGTGTTTACAGAGAACGTCATTGTTACTGTCGGCTCATCAACTGATAGCGGAGGTAACGCTTCAACGTTAGAAGGCGCACACACTGTATCAGAGATTTTTAATTCGCCGATACCTGTCACAGTTACGATATTACCCGCATAACCACGGTCTGTATCAATTCGCTCAAGACCTAAGTAGCTTTGAACCGCACCAATTTTACCATTACGTTTTGTGCCATCAGCACTGATAATAGTTACTTGTTGGTTAGGCGCTACAGAACCACGCTTGATTCGGCCGATACCGATTACACCTACGTATGAGTTGTAATCAAGTTGAGAAATCTGCATTTGGAAGTCACCTTCAGGATCTGCATCCGGTGGTGATACTTCGTCAACGATCATCTTGAACATAGGTTCCATGTTGTCAGATGGTTCGTCTAAATCTAATGTTGCCCAGCCGTTGATAGCTGATGCGTAGATAACTTTAAAGTCTAACTGTTCGTCAGTTGCACCAAGGTTATCGAATAAATCAAAGATTTGATCCATAACCCAATCAGGGCGTGCACCCGGCTTATCAATTTTATTGATAACAACAATTGGCTTCAAACCTTGCGCGAACGCTTTTTGCGTTACGAAGCGCGTTTGTGGCATTGGACCTTCTTGAGCATCAACAAGTAACAATACTGAGTCAGCCATCGAAAGTACGCGTTCAACTTCACCACCGAAGTCGGCGTGTCCTGGGGTGTCTACGATATTGATGTGGTAATCATTCCAAGAGATGGCTGTGTTTTTAGCCAAAATGGTAATACCACGTTCTTTCTCAATGTCGTTTGAGTCCATCACGCGCTCTTCATTACCGCCGCGTGTTTCTAATGTGCCTGATTGCTCAAGCAGTTTATCAACCAAAGTTGTTTTACCGTGGTCAACGTGGGCGATAATCGCTATATTTCTTAACTTTTCGATGCTCATATTTTTTCTCAGAGAAATTGAATCTCATTGATCCTGCAAGATCTACGCACTCACCTGCATTTTCAACAGATGTCTAAGCATAGGATTTAAAAGGGCGCATATTATCCCTTAATAATGGCATGGATGAAAGTTTATCCAATACAATTTTATAAACTTTCTTCAGGCTTTTTATAAGTATCTGTTTTATAAATGACAATTTTATTAATTTTATCTTTAATCGAACATCAAAACTGGTAAAAAATCACCTTTTTAGCAATATTTTGGCACTAAAGCACATTTCGTTTATGCTATCTAGGGTGGCTAATCGTTGTGCAAATACAACCGGTAAGCATAACGCACCACAATGAACATTTTACGCACCAAAATAGTGCAAAAATAATTAACAAAATGCGCTTTATTTTATTTTTATAAGCCTAAACAAGGCGTTAAAAATTTGGCATGAAACCAGCTTACATAGAACAAAAGCAATAATGCAGCAAAAATAAAACCCAACAATTGGAGGACACATGTCACAATCGGTTTTAGATTTTATCAAAGAAAATGACGTTAAGTTCATTGATTTACGCTTTACTGATACCAAAGGTAAAGAACAGCATGTTTCTATTCCTCATCATCAGGTTGATGAAGACTTCTTTGAAGACGGCAAAATGTTTGACGGTTCTTCAATTGCTGGTTGGAAAGGTATCAACGAATCAGACATGGTATTAATGCCTGTTCCTGAGTCTGCAAAAATGGACCCATTTTCTGAAGAAGCAACTTTAATCGTACGTTGTGACGTTGTTGAGCCTTCAACACTTCAAGGTTACGAGCGTGACCCTCGCTCTGTTGCTAAACGTGCAGAAGAGTACATGCGTTCAACAGGTATCGCAGACACAGTATTATTTGGCCCAGAGCCAGAGTTCTTCCTATTTGATGACGTTAAATACAAATCAGACATGTCTGGTTCTATGTATAAAATCGACGACATCGAAGCGGCTTGGAACTCAGATAAAGATTACGAAGGTGGCAACAAAGGTCATCGTCCAGGTGTTAAAGGTGGTTACTTCCCATGTTCACCAATCGACTCATCTCACGACTGGCGTTCAGCAACGTGTTTAGTTCTTGAAGAGCTAGGCCAAGTTGTTGAAGCACACCACCACGAAGTAGCAACTGCGGGTCAAAACGAAATCGCAACACGCTTCAATACAATGGTATTAAAAGCTGACGAAATCCAAGAGATGAAATATGTTATCCATAACATGGCTCACCTTTATGGTAAAACAGCGACATTCATGCCTAAGCCGCTTGTAGGTGATAACGGTTCTGGTATGCACTGTCACCAATCTTTAGGTAAAGATGGCGTGAACATCTTCGCTGGTGACAAATACGCAGGTCTTTCTGAAGAAGCGCTTTACTACATCGGTGGTATCATCAAGCACGCTAAAGCAATCAACGCATTCGCTAACGCGTCAACTAACTCGTACAAACGTCTTGTACCAGGCTTCGAAGCGCCAGTAATGCTTGCATACTCTGCACGTAACCGCTCTGCTTCAATCCGTATCCCTGTAGTACCATCTGCAAAAGGACGTCGTATCGAAGTACGCTTCCCTGATCCAACAGCAAACCCATACTTAGCATTCTCTGCAATGCTTATGGCTGGCCTTGACGGTATTCAAAACAAGATCCACCCTGGCGATGCAATGGATAAAGACTTATACGATCTACCTGCTGAAGAAGCAGCTGAGATCCCACAAGTTGCCTCTTCACTAAGCGAAGCACTTGCTGCTTTAGATGCTGACCGTGAGTTCTTAAAAGCAGGTGGTGTATTCACTGACGACCTAATTGATGCATACATCTCACTTAAGAACAAAGAAGTTGAAAAACTTAACATGACAACTCACCCAGTTGAGTTCGAAATGTACTACAGCGTTTAATACGTCGTAGACAGTAAATAATTAATGTGTGTTCTCAAGCCCGCTTTGGCGGGCTTTTTTAATGGTAATTAGGCGTGTTCTCCTCTACAGTTTTAATTAAATAAAAAAATGCAGGGTCGCAGGGTGAAAAGAACAACTTTATTGGTATTTTTGTTACTATTGGTAAGCTTTTTTGGTTATGGAACAACAAAAAAAGTGTATTCGTGGAAAGATAAAAATGGTGTTCTGGTATTTTCTGATACGCCACGCCCCGGTGCTACCGAAGTAAAGCTTAATACCCCTAATTTGACCATGCCTGCTACCGACACCAGTATTCTTGATAACACAGCCAGTGCAACACCCGTAAACTTTAAAATCGCTATTTCCTCACCTGAAGACCAAGCAACAGTCAGAGAAAACTCCGGTTCTGTTTATGTTACAACCCGTGTCATTCCTCGCTTTGCAACGGGTTTTAAAGTACAACTTTTTGTAAATGGTGCCCCCCATGGCGAACTAAGTAACAGTTCTACTTTTGCACTACGAGGCGTAAATCGAGGCGAGCACACATTACAAGCCAAACTATTTAATGCGAACAATAAACTCGTTTCGGTCAGTCCAGTTAGCACATTCTACATGCACAGAGCGTCTGTTTTTGGTGGGAATTAATTTTTTCAAACGCGCCTCGCAATGCAAAAGGATTATGCTAAGCTGCACTTAATCGTAACGCACTAAAATGGTGCAACCATGCTCAGTGATACACAATTTAACTCAGAATTGCTCGACAGCATTTGGAAAAATTTAAGTACAGCGGTTATTTTACTTAACCGTGATTTTAAACTTGTTTATGCCAATGATAGTGCCAGTGAGCTACTTGGTTTAGGGCCAAAGCGCATTCTCAACCAACCGTTTGATAACCTGTTTAACTACCACTCTATCGATCTTAAACGCATTGCTCAGTATTCACTCTTTGATGGTGTTGATTGCCACCAGCATAGAGCTGACGTGGTGTTCATCGATTCTCGCCATGCCAAACTCACAATTAGTACACGCCGAATTACCAATAAAGATGACAATTATATCTTGTTTGAATGCCGCCAGATGGACGATGAAATTCGCCACGATCAGGCCTCAAATCAAATGCATCAGTATCAAGCTGCACGTAATTTAATTCGTGGTTTAGCCCACGAAATAAAAAATCCTTTGGGGGGTATACGCGGAGCGGCGCAATTATTGCAGTATGAGGTTGATCAGCAAGAACGAGATCAATGTGCAGAACTCATTATTGAACAAGCAGACCGCTTACGTGAATTAGTCGACCGTTTACTTGGCCCGAATCAACTGCCACATAAGTCGTATGGCAATATTCACCAAGCGCTTGAGTCTGTCGTTAAATTAAGCATGCTTGATAACAATGCAAATATCACGTTAGTGAAAGACTATGACCCGAGCATACCCAGCGTGTATATCGATCAGAGTAAAATTCAACAAGTGGTATTAAACATTATTCGTAATGCACAACAGGCGCTCGTTGATGGGGGAGAAATTAGAATAAAAACCCGTATCAACCATCAACATAGACGCCCTGGTAAAGCACCGAAAAAAACCTTGCTGATCCAAATTTCGGATAACGGTCCAGGCATAGACAAGAGTTTAAAAGAAACCTTGTTTTACCCGATGATTACCAATAAAGAAAATGGGTCGGGTCTTGGCTTATCCATCGCGCAAACGTTGGTTGACCAACATGATGGACACATAGAGTGTGACAGTTGGCCAGGCCATACAGAATTTAATATCTATTTGCCTTTTACGGATTAATGGTTTTTTTGGAGTAGTCATGAAAACAGTGTGGTTAGTTGATGATGATGCCTCAATACGCTTTGTATTAGAAAAAGCGCTGGCACGAGCAGGATTTGAAACTCAAAGCTATGCCAATGCGCAAGAAGTGCTGAATGCTTTAAAGTTTAGCCAGCCTACCGTGCTGGTGTCTGATGTGCGTATGCCTGGTATGGATGGTATGGCGTTACTAGAAACAATCGCTGAGCAAAACCCTGGGTTACCTGTCATTATCATGACTGCCCACTCGGATTTAGATTCGGCGGTTAATGCGTTTCAAAAAGGGGCGTTTGAATACCTCGCAAAACCGTTTGATTTAGAAGAAGCCGTTTCTTTAGTTGAAAGTGCTTGCCGTGCAAACTCCACAAAGAAAACCAGACGCAAACAAGCACCGCAAACCAATGCCCATATCATTGGTGAAGCCCCTGCTATGCAGGAAGTGTTTCGTGCAATAGGTAAATTATCTGCATCAAGCATGAGTGTTTTAATCAATGGCGAATCAGGCACTGGTAAAGAGCTTGTCGCCAGTGCATTGCATAACCATAGCCCACGAAAAGAAAACCAGTTTATTGCTCTTAATATGGCTGCCATCCCTAAAGAACTGGTTGAGTCAGAATTATTCGGCCATGAAAAAGGCGCGTTTACAGGGGCCGACAGTATTCGTAAAGGCCGCTTTGAACAAGCGAATGGCGGAACGCTATTTTTAGATGAAATTGGTGACATGCCACTGGATGTACAAACCCGTTTATTACGTGTTTTAGCCGATGGTGAGTTTTACCGTGTTGGCGGGCATCAAAGTATTAAAGTAGATGTTCGTATTATTGCCGCCACCCATCAGAACTTAGAAGACTTGGTAAAACAAGGTAAGTTCCGTGACGACCTATTCCACCGCTTAAATGTGGTGCGTCTTCGCTTACCAGCTCTTCGTGAACGTACAGAGGATATTGAACGTTTAGCACAACACTTTCTCCATAAAAGCGCCAAAGAGCTGCAAGTCGAAAGCAAAATTTTAAGCCCAAAAGCGACCGAGCAATTGCGGTTATTTAACTGGCCGGGTAACGTACGTCAGCTCGAAAATACCTGTCGTTGGTTAACCGTAATGGCACCTGGAGAGCTTATCAGTGAGCAAGATTTACCACCGGAAATTATCGCGGCAGAACCTGTAGAGCAAGAAGGTGATTGGCTTGAAGCTTTCCAACAATGGTTAAACCTTGAGCTTAAACAAGGGAAAGAAAACATTTGGCCCGCGATTCAAGCTCAACTGGAAACTCGTTTAATTAAAACCGCACTGGCAAATTGTGCAGGCCACAAACAAGAGGCTGCGGTTAAAATTGGTTGGGGGCGCAATACATTGACCCGCAAGTTAAAAGAGCGCAATATTAGCTAATTTTGCGTTATAAACGATGTAAGTAATGAAGTTAATCGAACATATTCCGCTTATTAAGCAGATGGAAATTATTAACCGATTGGCGTTCTTTCGGGAGTTTACCCTGAGTGAACGACAGGTGTTATTAGAATCTTTCAGTCATTTGTATTTAGTACAACAAGGTCGAGCTGTATTTAAACAGTTTGATAATGACAAGCGACTCTATATTGTTTTGAGTGGTTCATTAATCATCTTTAAGCAAAGCCATTTGCTTGAGCTCGGCACCATTGAACCGGGTGAGTTTATTGGTGAAGGCGCATTTATCAATAATCGCGAGCGCAGTACTAGCGCCCGCGCTAAAGTGGATACTATTTTACTGGCAATCACACCGGAAGCCCTCACCCGTTTGCCTAACGTGATACGCGAAAAAATTAAAGATCGCATCATCGAAGGCATGAGTGAGCGTATTATTAAACTGAGTAACTTCCTCGAATCACGCGGCTAATACATAGCGCTCCATTAACCATGCAGACGTTGCTTTGCTTACATTTAAAAGAAATGTGTCTGTAAGTAATGTATGTAATTGCTCACGTGATTGAATAACCTGTTGCGTATGAACTGCTGATGTTTCGTGCCAATAATGCAGTAGATTATTTCGAATAAGCCAGCGTTCACCCTTTTCAATACGTGATACAACAAGGTTGTTAACAAATGCAGCGTCTGGATGGTGATGACTATAGAAATGAGCGATTTCGCAATCACTCTCATAGAATTGAGCCAGTTCAACGCGGTATAAATGCTGAGCATTTGGTAAAACTTGCCTCACATCAATTAGCCTGTCATGTCGGCTAATTTCATATAAGTTCACACCTTCACTGACCCGTGACGACTGATCAATTGGCAATGCGATTACCGGTGTACTTACCCCAAAGCCAACATCGAGCAAATAGTGTTTACCCTCGAGTGTCAATTTTGTTAATCGGTGCGAGCGAGGGTTTTCTTCACGGCCGTTAAGCATCACCCGCGCTATGAGTATTTCAACGTCAAAACCGAGTGCGACCAACGCAAGAGAGAAGATCTTGTTATGTTCAAAGCAATAACCTCCTTCTTGTAAATTAATTAAACGTGAAAACACTTTATCGTCATCAAGGCTCAGTGATTTAGCCTGTAATGCATTGACACTGCTGAAACTATAGCGAGCTAAATGCGCCGCTTGTAAACGCTCAATCAATGCAAGATTTCTGTCTTCATTAATGTAATCAATAGCCAAAGAATTTAGATAATGTTTAATGTAGCTTTGCATGGCATGTCCTTATAAGTAATGATGACAGCCATGCTAAAACCTCAAGTTTAGTTGAGGTAAAGATTTTTTAGTCCATATAGACTATTTGCAACGAGCAATTTAACCAACTAGGCTGATTAACCCTAATAGTATATCGATAGGTATCTGTTGGCTTTTCACCAAAAGGTGTACTTACATAGGGTGTTGAATGGCTGTAGGTCTGTGAATAGTTTTTATAATAAATAACCAGATAACCGTACAGATAATCCCACTTAAGTGATACTGGGGTCCCGCCAGGAAGCACAAACTCGGCGTGCTTCTCGGTAAATGTCACCATCAGTCCATTAAACTTATCCTCATCGCAGTGTGTTGTGAAAACACGATTAGGCAGAGAAATTTCATCCTCCTCACTCGGTGCTTTTAAGTAAAAGCCAATATTGCCATGATTGTAAAAGTGATTTGCGGCGGTGGTGTATTTGATCTCAGGCTGATAACCCAGTCGCTGCATGATGCCAGCTAAGATCTCAGTCTGTTCAGTCAAAATTTTATCTTCGGATAACATCAAAGTCGCGTCGCCAAACTCTCGCGGCACACTCAGTTGCGTGTATTTATAAGGTAAACGCTGAGCACTTAAGGCTAAATCGAGCTGAGCTTGCTGCTGTGCGTCTAAGTTTTCTGTATAAACATAAACAGTTGGCTGTTGGCAACCAACTAACAATAGCAGCACACACCAAATATACATCCTGTTCATACTATTCCCCCCAATAGATTACAAGTGTAGTCTATTGGGGGAAAGCTGATTAATCAACTAATTTAAATGGTGACTTAGCCATTTATCAACACTGCGTCGAGTGTAAAGAATATCTTTAAATAAGCGGTGAACCTGATACTCAAGTAACTCTTCTTTACTCTCCTCTCCATAGGCAAGCTGGCTGTGGTTATCATTAAAACGCGAAATTAATGCAAAGCCTTGTTCTGATTTATCAGGCTGCGCTTTCATTGTTTGGGTTAATAATGCACGCACATCATCTGCTGCAAGTAACGATGTATCGTCTAACCCCATTAGTTCTTTTTTCAGTACTGACCTAACGCCCATGACTACTTCTCCTGAACGAATAATAAATAAAACGACGTTGCATTTAGCAAGTAGCGCACCATATCGAGACGCGCGCAGTGTACTTATGAAATACTGCAGTTTTCTTACGACTCTGCAAAATACGTCATTATTTTTTATGCTCATTTTTTAAGTATGTGAAGCGCTTAAAAATTTAACCTTGGTTCAATCCAGTGCTAGGCTTTATAATGGCTGCGATTAAATTATGAGAGACCAACATGAACGAAGATTTCATCGAAATTGAGCTTGAAGAAGAGCCAATAGAGTTATGTAACTTACTTAAAGTGCTCGATTTAGTTGAGACAGGTGGCCAAGCAAAGACCTTAATCGGTGAAGGTTATGTTGGAGTTAACTATGAAATTTGTACAATAAAACGGAAAAAATTATACAGTGGCGACGTACTTTCGTTTGATGGTGAGCAATTTCAATTAACCTTAAGTGAGGATGCAATACCGAACCCTCGCCCAGAAAAACAACCTGAGCAACAACGACAGAACGCCCCGCAAGAGAGCAGCGCATCAACAGCCAAAAAACGTAAGCGCACTAAAAAGCCTAAAGTAGACGAAAAAACAGGTCGTCGCCCTATTTCTTTTGGTTAGCCTTGCTTAGTTAATATTTATCACCTTTAATTGTGCTTAATAATAACAATATAAAGGTGATTTATGACTTCTCCCGCTTGGCTCAAACCACTTGCTTGGGCCGCATTAGTTTGGAATCTACTCGGGGTAATTGCACTTATTATGCAGCTACTCATTACCCCAGAGATGATTGACCAATTACCACTCGATCAACAAGCCGCATACCGTGATATCCCGCTGTGGTCAACGCTTGCCTTTGCGATAGCGGTGTTTTCAGCCTGCTTAGCAAGCATGTTATTGCTTGCTAAAAAAGCCCTCGCGAGAGAGTTGTTTCTTATTTCGTTTGTCGCTGTGTTAGTCCAGCAGTATTACAACTTTATCGTAATCGATAGCCTCGCCCTCTTTGGTTTTAGTGCTTTGGCAATGCCATTTTGCGTGATTGTAATTGGCTTATTATTGTTGCTTGTTAGCCATCACGCAAAACAGCAGCATTGGCTAACTTAACGTCAGTCTATGTTATGAGCTGCTGTCTAATTACTGCTCTTTTCTTGCTCTCTCCCCTTGAAATAAGTTGCATCGGCATCAACTATAATTAGATAGCATATTTTTTCATCAGCACGGTGAATTTTAATAGCTGGTATTAAGTTTGCAGATATCTCGTAAAGGAAACATAAAAAGCGAGCATTGCTTGCGTAAACCACAGGGGCAAATAATGAATAACAGTTTTGATACCCAAAAACAGCTTACGATTAATGGTGAGCAATATCATATCCACTCTTTACAAGGTCTTGGTGACAAAGCCAAACGCCTGCCTTTCTCATTAAAAATATTGTTAGAAAATCTATTACGCAACGAAGATGGCGTAAACATTAAAAAGCAAGATATAGACGCACTTCTAAACTGGGATCCACAAGCAAAACCCTCCGCCGAAGTTGCCTTTACGCCTGCGCGCGTGGTGATGCAAGACTTTACAGGTGTCCCTGCGATTGTTGATTTAGCCGCAATGCGCGACGCCATGGAAAAACTTGGCGGAGACCCCGCTAAAATTAATCCACTGTCACCTGCGGAACTCGTAATAGACCACTCTGTACAAGTTGATGGTTATGGCGAAGATGGCTCGTTCGACTTAAACGCCAAGCTCGAATATGAACGAAATAAAGAACGTTACGAATTTTTACGTTGGGGACAAACAGCCTTTGATAACCTTAAAGTGGTGCCACCCGCAACCGGTATCGTACACCAAGTTAATTTAGAGTATTTGGCCCGTGTGGTGTTTAACGATCAAAAAAATGGTCAATCCCTCGCTTATCCAGATACCCTAGTCGGCACAGATTCGCATACCACAATGATTAACGGCTTAGGCGTACTTGGTTGGGGTGTCGGTGGCATAGAAGCCGAAGCGGCCATGCTTGGTCAGCCCATTAGCTTGCTAATTCCACAAGTGGTTGGTTTTAAGCTTAATGGTCGCTTGCCCGAAGGCACAACCGCCACAGATTTAGTGCTCACAGTAACCGAAATACTGCGTAAACATGGCGTCGTGGGTAAATTTGTTGAGTTTTATGGGGATGGCCTTGCTGACTTACCACTTGCAGATCGCGCTACCATCGCAAACATGGCACCTGAGTATGGTGCAACATGTGGTATTTTCCCGATTGATGATGAAACGATTAATTACCTGCGTTTAACAAATCGCGATGAAAAACAGCTGAAGCTAATCGAAGACTACGCCAAACACCAAGGACTGTGGCGAAACCCAGGCGACGAAGCACATTACACCGATACATTAGAGCTGTCTTTAGATGATGTAGTGCCTAGCCTTGCTGGTCCCAAACGTCCGCAAGACCGTATTGCCCTTGATAAAGCAGGCGAGGTGATTGGGGAACACTTAAAAGCTTTCCAAAATGAGCGCATGCAACAGCGTGATAAAAGTGATACTCAAGAAGCACGTATCGAAGATGAAGGTCCGACAACAAATCCGGATGATCCTGTTAACGAAGCGCAATATATGGGTGCAGCCAAAGTTAACTTTAAAGGCGAAGAGTTTGAGTTAAAAGACGGTGCGTGTGTCATTGCAGCAATAACAAGCTGTACAAACACGTCAAATCCGAGCGTTATTCTGGCGGCGGGTTTAGTTGCTAAAAAAGCCAAACAGCTAGGGTTGAAAGTAAAACCGTGGGTTAAAACATCACTCGCGCCAGGTTCTCAAGTGGTCACTGATTACTTGAAAAAAGCGAATTTAATGGATGATTTAGACGCGCTTGGGTTTAACCTTGTGGGTTATGGCTGTACCACGTGCATTGGTAATTCAGGCCCGCTCGCTGATGAAATAAGTGAAGCAATTCAAAAACATAAACTTGTTGTAAGCTCTATTTTATCGGGCAATCGAAACTTTGAAGGCCGTATCCACCAAGATGTAAAAATGAACTTTTTAGCATCACCTCCGCTTGTTGTGGCCTACGCTATCGCGGGACGCACCGACATTGATGTATACAATGAACCCTTGGCACAAGACCCCAATGGTAACGACATTTATCTAAAGAACATTTGGCCAAGTGTGAGTGAGGTGAGTGAGTTAGTGCGTGATACCGTCACCAAAGAGATGTTTGCATCGAGCTACGGTAATGTTTATCAAGGTGATGATCGCTGGCAAAAAATCCAAATCCCTGAAGGTAAGCTTTATGACTGGGATGACGCATCAACCTACATTAAAAAAGCGCCATTCTTTGATGGCATGGAAATAGAACCGCCCGGTATCCCCACGATCAGTGGAGCACGTTGTTTAGCAAAACTTGGAGACTCAGTCACCACCGACCATATATCACCTGCGGGGGCGATTAAAGCCGATGCTCCTGCTGGCTTGTACTTACAAGAAAATGGTGTAGAAAAAGCACAATTTAACTCGTATGGCTCTCGTCGAGGCAATCATGAAGTCATGATGCGCGGCACCTTCGCCAATGTACGATTAAGAAACTTACTTGCTGCTGGCACTGAAGGGGGCGTCACACGCATACAACCAACAGATGAACTTGCCAGCATTTTTGATGCGGCCATGCAGTATCAACAAGACGGTACCCCATTGATTATTTTGGCTGGTGCAGAGTATGGGACCGGTTCATCACGTGACTGGGCAGCAAAAGGCTCTTTATTACTGGGTGTAAAAGCAGTCATAGCGCAAAGCTATGAGCGTATTCACCGCTCTAACCTGATTGGTATGGGCGTATTACCGCTTCAATTTAAAGAGGGTGAAAGTTATGAATCGCTTGGTTTGACTGGTCAAGAATCCTTTGATTTTGAAGGCTTATACGACAAAACCAATGAAGTCAGCGTAATTGCAACTAACAGCGAAGGTAAGCAAGTTAGCTTTAGTGTTGATGTGCGAATTGATACACCCAAAGAGTGGGATTACTACAAACACGGCGGCATTTTACAGTATGTACTTCGTAATATGCTGGCTGAGCAGTAATCACTTTTAAGTTAACTAAGGGGCTGAGATTTCAGCCCCTTTTTTGTTTAAAACACCAATAAATTGCAGTTTAGACCAGCACACTTAGTTACAAAAAATGAAAAGAACATAAAAATCAGCATGTTAAACTTGGATCATAATTTGCAAATGCTAACCAGATAAAAATCACAATAATTTTGGAATCCATATGACTATTGCATCATTCAAACGCGCGATGTGCGCAACTGCCATCTCATCGAGCTTATTATTAGCCGGCTGTGTTATTCATGTATCTGCGGATCAGTTTGCTGAACAAAAACAACAAGACTTACGCGTTTCGGCTGCAAATGTAAGTCAGTTAAAAATCGATGCCGAAGCAGGCTCACTGATCACCAAAGGCGACAGCAATGCCACAGCTATCACAGTGAATGCCAATATCTATGCGGCTAAAGGCGATGAAACCTATACGCTAACACTTGAAAAACACGGCGACACAGCAGAGCTTATCAGTAAGTTCAATAATGGTAGCGTGTCGTTTTACAGTGGCTCATCACCTCATATCGATTTAATCGTATCTGTGCCAGCACAGCTTAAACTTGATATTGATGATGATTCAGGTGATATCGTCATACGTGCTATGCAAAGCGATATCAATATTGATGATGACTCAGGATCCATTGTGATTGAAGGAGGTCGCAATATTCGTCTTGATGATGACTCTGGCGACATTCACATTAGTAATGTAAGCGGCAATATCAACATAGAAGACGATTCTGGCTCAATTATAATAGACCAAGGCCAAGGCCGTATTGATATTGAAGATGACTCTGGAGATATTCGCATCGAGAATAGCCAAGGCCCAGCACGTATCATTGATGAATCAGGTAGTATTAGCGTTAAAACATTAGGTGGTGCGCTCACTATCGAAGACGGCTCTGGTGATATAGATGTAAGACACATAAAAGGGCTCGTTACCATCACCGATGGCTCTGGCAGTATTTATGTCAATGATACCCTTGGACTCACTATTATTGAGGCTGGTTCTGGCGACTTAAGTATTGACAATATTAACGGCCCAGTAAAGCTCAATAAGTAACCAATCATTACTTGATTTAAAACAAACCGTCTAAATCATATAGCACCTACACTTTAATTACGCCTTTAAATGTTGGTGCTTAAAATGACAGAAAAAAATATTATAAGAACCCTTAAAGTGTTTATTATATTAGGTATTTGCTTAATTATTTTAGGCCACTCGCTGTTAGCAAGTAACTATTTAGATGAAAGCCTAGGTGTACACGGCATTATGATCAGTGCGGCTTGTATCGCGGTAGGCGTATTATTTTCATTACCGACAAAGATTTATTTAACCATTCTTTTAATGAAGCTTGAAAGCGAATTAACCACAAAAAACACGCACGTTTAGTGTTCTAATTGCTTATTACGTTGCTCAATTTGCAGCTTTATTTGCTCAGCATCTTGTATGAGTTGTTGTATTTTTTTAGGGTCGTATAAATTCGAATCTGCAGCTGATTTAACCTGAGTCTCAGTTAACTTGCTTTCGGGGTCTGCTTGAAAACTCTCTGCGGGTAACACCGTGATTTCTCGCGAGTCTAACGTCACCAACGTACTCGCATATTGTGGGTGAGGTGTATCTGCAAAATGCCACTGTCCCTGCTCATCTTGCCATTTATAAACCACAACAGCTGCATGACCATTATCAGGCTCGCTAAATTGCTTTAAAAGCTGCTCGGCTTTAACACCCCACGACTCAACATTTTGTGACGCGCTTTGAGTGACATCATGACTTACTTGTTGTGAATAACGTTGCAACATGCTGAGCGATAAGTAAGGCTGACCATCGGGCTTTTTTATATAAAATAGCAGCACAATACTGGTCAGTAATAGCATTACTGCAAGATAGCAAAATCGCTTCATGATCCAATTTATCCGTTATTGGTAGTTATTCATTATCTTAGCAAACTCTCCTGATGATTTGAGATTTTTCAGAAAGTCATTAAATTGTTTGCTGGTCTCTTTACCACGTTCATCAAACGCAAACTGCAACTGTAATGGCGCTTTGCCTACAGAGTAATCACTCACAGTGAACTTTTTAAAATCATTATTGCGAGCAACATACCACGTTAAGGCATCCCGAGAAATCACTGCGACGCGTTGGTTATGCTCCCAATCCATTAAGGCAAGTAGCATTTCAAATTCTGAGTAAAAATTCTCTCTGTGCATATCACCTGATTGAAATAAGTGTTCAAACTGGGGATAGGTGTAGCCATAACGCGCCATAAGCACATACCCGGCAAGCTGTTCAATCATAGGAATATGGCAGCCACTTGGCATGACCAATACATCTTCTACCATCGCGAGCGCATCACTCCAATAGTATTGATTCTGTCCAACATACCACTCTACAGACTCGATTCGACCATCAAGTAACCCTTCATCAAGCATTTTTTGTGAACGTTTCTCTGGCACGTAAAAGTAATCAATACTCACTCCATATTGTTTTGCAAAACGGTTCAGTAAATCGCTCACAATGCCCTCTTCTTTACCGGCCATAAAATGATAAGGAGGATAATCGCTATCAGGCAATCCTATACGAAGCGTATCGGCTAAACACAATGGACTAAACAACAAGAATAATATAACTAAACGGCTCATGATTTTCTCTCACTCGATTGAGCCATGGACTATACATTTTTGGTATAAAAAAAGCGCAACCGATGTCGCGCTTTATGAATTTTCTGATAGGAAATTAGGACTAAATACCGTCACCATCAATGTGTAAACCACACTCACGGTTTAACCCAAAGAAACGAGTCTCTTCTTCAGTCATACCGGGTTCGAGTTTACGTGTTGTATGCACATCACCCATTGACACATAGCCTTGCTCCCAAAGCGGATGGTACGGCAAATCATGTTTCGTTAGGTACTGATAGATATCGCGATTATTCCACTCTATCAGTGGATACACTTTCACTGTACCACGGCTAATTTCAACTATTTGTTTATCAGCACGCGACGATGATTGATCTCGACGAAGGCCACTGAACCATGTACCCGCATTAAGCTCATTCAATGCGCGGGTCATTGGCTCAACTTTATTAAGCTGATTGTACTGCTTAATACCCGCCTCTCCTTGCTCCCAAAGCTTACCAAACTTCGCTTCCTGCCACGCAGGGCTGAGCTCAGACTTGTACACTTTAAGATTCAGCGATAACCGTTCTGTCATGTGTTCAATAAACTGATATGTCTCTGGGAACAAATAACCAGTATCAGTCAGTACCACAGGAATATCTGGCTGCTGCGATGTCACAAGGTGTAGCATCACAGCGGCTTGTATACCAAAGCTAGACGATAAAAAGTGTGTACTTGGTAAGTTTTCAAGTGCCCACGCAACACGCTCCTCAGCGCTTTTTTCAGCAAGAAGACCGTTAATATCAGCCAGCATGGCTGTTTGGTCTTCTTTGCTCATCGTTAAGATGTTTTTAAATTCACTCATGGTTAATTCCAAACCTTAAAGCGGTGTCGCTTATAAAATTATGCGTGAAAATCAGTTACTGAAACTTTAACTTCAGCAACAATGCCTTTGCGAATAACAAAATCACCAAAACATTCACCGTCATTACGCTCACTCGCCCATTGGCCTATGAGCTTATCGAATGCATCTAGGTAGACATCTTCGCCAACATTTTCTAAATACAATTTAGGAATACGCGTGCCTTCACGGTTACCACCTAAGTACACGTTGTATTTACCCGGGCCTTTACCAACAAGCCCTGCTTCTGCCAACATTGCGCGGCCACAGCCATTCGGGCAACCCACAACACGCATAATAATGTTGTCATCACCCATACCGTGTTTCGCTAAGAGCGCTTCTGTTTTCTCAATTAAGCTTGGTAAGTAACGCTCAGCTTCTGCCATCGCTAATGGACACGTTGGTAGGGCCACACACGCCATTGAGTTTTTACGTTGCTCAGTATGGCTGTCATCAATTAAACCATGATTACGAGCAATCTCTTCGATAACGGCTTTTTGATCAGCGGGTACGCCAGCAATGATCAGGTTTTGGTTTGCCGTCATACGGAAATCACCTTGGTGAATTTCAGCAATTTTACGACATCCCGTTTTGAGTGGTTTATCTGGGTAATCTAAAATACGGCCACTTTGAATAAACAGCGTTAAATGGTGCTTACCATCAATGCCTTCTACCCAGCCAATACGGTCACCACGATGCGTAAACTCGTACGGACGACTATCTTCGAATTTAACACCAGCACGCTTTTCAACTTCCGCTTTAAATACATCAGTACCTACACGGTCTAATGTGTATTTGGTTTTTGCATTTTTACGGTTTGAACGGTTACCCCAATCACGTTGAACAGACACCACGTGCTCAGCAATTTTCAATGTGTGTTCAAGTGGAATAAAACCAAAGTCATCTGCTTTACGTGGATACGTAGCTGTATCACCGTGAGTCATCGCAAGACCACCCCCCACTAACACGTTAAAGCCTACTAATTTGCCGTTTTCTGCAATTGCCACAAAGTTTAAATCATTGGCGTGTACATCCACTTCGTTATTCGGTGGAATCGTTACCGTCGTTTTAAACTTACGTGGTAAGTACGTTGAGCCTAAAATGGGCTCTTCGGTGGTTTCGCTCTTTTCGCCATCTAACCAAATCTCAGCATAAGCCTTGGTTTTTGGTAATAAATGCTCAGAAATCTTCGCGGCCCACTCGTACGCTTCTTGATGAAGCTCTGACTCAACTGGGTTCGTCGTACACAGTACGTTTCGGTTCACATCGCCCGCGGTCGCAATTGAGTCAATGCCCACGCTATTAAGCATTTGGTGCATGCCTTTAATATTGGGCTTAAGTACACCATGAAACTGAAACGTTTGGCGTGTTGTTAAACGAATACTGCCGTAGCTGGTTTTCTCGTCGGCGAATTTATCAATCGCTAACCATTGTTCAGGCTTGATGATACCGCCAGGCATACGCGCACGTAACATAACATTATGTAACGGCTCTAGCTTTTGTTTAGCACGTTCAGCGCGAATGTCGCGGTCATCTTGCTGGTACATGCCGTGAAAACGGATCAGTTGGAAGTTATCAGCGGTAAAACCACCGGTGATCTCGTCTTTTAAATCTTGTGCAATGGTGCCACGTAAAAAGTTACTTTCTCTTTTCAAACGCTCGTTATCAGAAAGCTTTACGTTTTTGTCTTGTTCGCTCATGGTATTTCCTAAATTTGTTACGGTGACGGCTGTTAGCTTTAAACGTGATTAATACACGTCTTTCTGATAGCGATTGGCGCTACGTAAATCTTTTAAGTATTGCTCAGCTTGCTCATCATCTTTGCCGCTGTTTTCTTTGATGATGTCAACCAGTGCGTGGTGCACATCTTTCGCCATACGATTAGCATCACCACAAATATAGATGTGTGCTCCGGCTTCTAACCACGCAAACACCTCTTTGCTGTTTTTACGTAGTTTGTCTTGAACATAAACTTTTTCTGCTTGATCACGGCTAAATGCTACATCCACTTTAGTGAGTAAGCCTGACTTTAAGTAGCCTTGAATTTCTACTTGATACAAGAAGTCTTGCGTAAAGTGTGGGTTACCAAAGAATAGCCAGTTTTTACCACTTGCTTCACGGGCGTCTCGTTCTTGTAAAAACGCACGGAATGGCGCAATACCGGTACCCGGTCCCACCATAATAATGGGCGTTTCGTCGCTTACTGGTAAGCGGAAGTTGTCGTTATGCTCACTGAATACTTTTACCTTACAGCCTTCTTCAGCTCGACGCGCTAAATAACCAGAACAGCCCCCTAAGTGCTCGCTGCCAAATGCGTCAAACTCAACCAGACCAACCGTTAAGTGCACTTCTTCTTCAACTTCGGCTTGGCTCGATGCAATCGAATATAAACGCGCTTGTAGTTTGCGTAAGCAATCTACTAACGTTTGTGCGTCAAGCTTTGCTGGGTTTTGACGAATAATATCGAAGATTTGGCGAGGCTCAATGTACTCACGCATAGCCGCTTTATCTTCAACAAGCTTTAATAATTCAGGGTTACCCGTTGCTGTTGCGTATTTTTCAACAAAGCCAGGGTAAGACTGCGTTAATTCTAACTTTTCAATCAGTGCATCACGTACGCTTAGCGTTTCGTCGCCTAGTTTAACCGTGCTCGATGCATCGATTTGTGTAAGCGCAAGCACTTCATCAACAAGCGCTTCGTCATTTAAGAAGTACACACCCAACGAATCACCCGGTGTATAGGTAATATCAGAACCTTCTAGAGAAATCTCAACATGACGTACATCTTTCGTTGAATCACGGCCTGTGATCTTTTGTACCACACTAAGCTCAGCGGCAAACGGGTTTTGTTTGGTGTATTGACTTGCTGCTGGTGCTGCTGCACCAAATGGCATTGCCACCACTTGACCATCGCTTGTTTGTTGCTGTGCTTTTAGGTCGGGTTCAAATGCATCAAGCGCACCGTCTATCCATTTTGCAGCTTCGTCATCGTAATCAACGTCTAAGTCTGCGCGTTGGAAAATAGTTTCTGCACCTAGTTTATTGAAGCGCTCTTCAAAATCTTTTGCTGTTTGGCAGAAGAATTCGTAGCTTGAATCACCTAAACCAATTACTGCTACCTTTACACCATCTAATTTAGGTGCTTTTTTGGTGGTTAAGAATTCATGTAAGCTTTCTGCATCTTCAGGTGGCTCACCTTCACCGTATGTTGATACCACAACAGTGATAAATTTTTCTTTTTTCAGGGCTGTAGGCTTGTAGTCAGCCATATTGACTAGTTTTACTACTAATCCACGTGACTCAGCTTGCTCTTTTAATTTGCTTGCAACACCTTTGGCGTTGCCTGTTTGTGAGCCGTATAAAATAGTGAGTGGTGCAGCATCGCCTGCAGCAGGAGCCGCAGCAACGCCCCCTGTTAGTGCACCCGCATTAGCACTCGCAGCTAAGTAACCACTTACCCACGCTTGCTGAATTGGATTAAGTTCAGCCACTAAGCCTTGCAGCTTTTGTACTTGCTCTTGCGATAGCGGGCTCGCCGCTGCATTTAGTTGACTCAACAACATGAATTTATTCCTCGTAACCCTGAAAGTTAACTGCGAAACCCCTTGCTACTGGCATTTCACTAACAATTTTTTCGACTTTAAAAGAGCTCAAACGATGCTTTTTAAAAGTTTATCTGAGCGTGAAGAATAACGAGGTCTCGCGCGATTAAAAAAGAATAGAATCTGCTTTGATATTCCATTTAGTTATTAATTTTCATATTTACTATAAAAAACAGATTAAATGCTCACTTAGTCGAATAAATATTTTACCAGTTAACATTATTGCAACATACCGTGTTTAGCCTATACTCGCTGTGTTCATTTTAAGAACAGACAATATAACAATGAAAAGGAAACAATAATGTCACACGGGACATGTAATAAAATAATGCTAGCCAGCAGTTTGCTGTGTTTAGCAAGTTCAGCAATGGCGAATATCAACAATGCTGATTTCGAAACTTGGTCAGCAGGTGCCCCTTCAGGTTGGAGCACAATTGACAGTGGTATAAATCTCAGCAGCAACAGTAATGTAGTTTACTCGGGTAACTACTCAGCTCGCGTTACAGTGAATACAGGTACGCAAAGTAATACTGATTTATTACAAATGGTTGATGTCGTTGCGGGTGAAAGCTATGAGTTTTCGGCGTGGGTTTATCATACCGAAGGGGGGGTGAAGGCACGCCTTGTCGTTGATGGCTACCAAGGTTATTCAAACTCAGCATTAACAAACCAATGGCAACAGATCAGCTATCAATATACCGCATCAGTAACAACCTCTATCGATGTAGGATTACGTTTTTACGACGTAACGGGCTTTGATGGCAGCGAAGTTGTTTATGTCGATAACTTTGCGCCAAACACTGGCACACCGCCTCCACCTGCGGGGGGCTGTACAGATAACCAAGTCGCGCTTACCCTCACCACCGACAACTATGGGGAAGAGACCAGTTGGCAAATTACCAATGCTCAAGGCGGCACAGTAGCATCAGGCGGCAGCTACGCTGCTAATACGAACTATAATGAGCAAGCCTGTTTAGTTGATGGTGACTACACATTCACTATTTTTGATAGTTACGGTGATGGCATGTGCTGTTCATTCGGTAATGGCAGCTACAGTCTTTCTTTAGGTCAAACTGTGCTTGCCAGTGGCGCAAGCTTCCAAAGCTCAGAGGCTACACCGTTTAGTTTAGGTGATAACACTGGCGGCGGGAATGGCGGCGGTACCACACCAACAGAACCGACAGGATATTATGTAACGACTCAAGGCCTTACAGGCTATGCTTTAAAAACGGAACTGTACAACATAATTAAGGATCATAACTCACAAGGTTATTCGGCTATTTGGGGATTTTACGACCTCGCATCGCGTGATAAATACTTTGAGAATGATAACTCAATTTTAGACCGTTATTCAGAGAATCCAGCAGGCCAAGACAGCTATAACTATGTTGCTGTGAGCGACCAGTGCGGTACCTACAACAGTGAAGCTGATTGCTATAACCGCGAGCATTCGTTCCCAAAAAGCTGGTTTGGTGGCACTGTTGAGCCCATGAATTCAGATGTACATCATATCTTTGCCACTGATGGCTATGTAAATTCAAAACGCAGTAACTACCCTTTCGGCGAAGTCGCCAGTGCAAGCTACACCTCTAGTAATGGAAGCAAATTAGGCAGTGCCGCCAGTTCATTAAATTACTCAGGTACGGTATTCGAACCGATTGATGAGTTTAAAGGTGATTTTGCACGGGCTTATTTTTACATGGCAACACGCTATGAAAATGTGATTGCTAACTGGCAAAACAACACAACGTATAGCAATGCTGTGCTTAATGGCTCATCAAGTCAGGTGTTCGAGAACTGGGTCATTGCGATGCTATTAAAATGGCATAACGACGACCCTGTTAGTCAGCTTGAACTTGATAGAAACCAAGCCGCATTTGAATTCCAAGGAAATCGTAACCCATTTGTTGATCACCCTGAATTTGCAGAAATGATTTGGTAACTTCGTTAAGGCAAGACACTTAACGTCAGTTAAGTGTCTTTTTTAATCAAGTAAAACCACTTTATTTGCCGCAATTAACCCGTCTACATAGCGCTTTTCTAAATGCCACGGATGACGCTTCCATCCTCGAAAAGCGAATCCAGCAATATGTATTTTTTCAAACTGCGATAAATAGAAAGCGATAGCTAGAGTGCCAGAGCTTGGGCAATAAGGTCGATGTATTACAGGTCCTAAAGTAAGCAAGTGAGCGAGTAATGATTGTCGAAACTGAGCGCTTAAACGTTCACATTTACAGTGCAGACCATACATCTTAAATAACTGATTAGCGTAGTCTATCTTGCCTTTTCGA
Source organism: Pseudoalteromonas sp. MBR-15 (assembly GCF_053628915.1). Taxonomy (NCBI): domain Bacteria; kingdom Pseudomonadati; phylum Pseudomonadota; class Gammaproteobacteria; order Alteromonadales; family Pseudoalteromonadaceae; genus Pseudoalteromonas; species Pseudoalteromonas sp. MBR-15. The sequence continues at coordinate 46,162 of NZ_JBRJHH010000011.1, read as the reverse complement.
TGAATTAATTTAAAAAAGCAGTGCAACAACGGATGAGGGTTAGGATCGGTGATCATAACCTGTGAAAGCCCTTCGAGTGGTATTGTAAGCGGTCTCTGTAGTAAGCCATGCGCCTGATAGCCTCGCCCAACTAGCCATAGATCGGTACAACGCTTACCTAAATGGGCTGGCATGTCTGCACAACGATTAAACCTAACCACGCGTGGGCAGCGATTAACGCTCGCTGCGATATGCGCACCCACAGGGCCATTACCTAAAATAATAATGTTTGGTTGTTGCATGACCCAAGGCACTCCATGTTATTCCTTAAAACAGTGTTATTTCACGCCAGCAACATGACCAGTTAATGACAGCTCACGCTAAATGTAATGTATATGCTAAACGTGTGTGTTCAATAAACAGTACATCATGTCGTTGCCGCTCAACACGGATACGGTAACCAAGCTGATGTAACACCTGTTTTAATAAAGCTTGATGCTGCTGCGGTGTTGAATAATGAGAGATATCGAGTGCAACTAACAATGCCTTAGCATAATGAGATCCTGATAAAAGAGACCGAAAAATGCGGTTCTGTACGTCGATGATTTGTGTGACTGAGGTGTTGTAGCAATTAATTTGCAGACTTAACAGGTAGTTTTCGAGTGCATTCATAGCAACGTCCTTCTAAAAAACGCCACTTTAAAAGCTCAACTTTAGTTGAGGTAAAGAACTTTATTTATTTTTTGCTCCACTTATTCATAATCTCCTTGAACAACGCTGCTTCTTTATCTTCACAGGGTCTGGGTGAACCACTCGGTACGCCTGATTTACCGAACACTGAATTAAAGTCAATGCCATAACACTGTCCATTCAGCATCTCGATGCGTCGACTACCATCACCATTTTCCCATAATACCGTGGCTTCGCTTGAAATTGAGTACTCTTTAGGGCTCGTTATTCGTACTCCACTCGCATTGTTTGTTGCTGAGTGTAAATTTCCTGTCGCGTGCGCGGTCGACTGGTTGTACTCAACATCCATGTTAGGTAATGGCGCATAAGGATTAAGCTTTTTAAATGGCCTTGATGATACCTCTGATGCAACGATTTCAGGCTCTTTTGTTGGCGTAGCGACTGTTGACGCATTGGTCATTGTCCTTCCTCTGGAATTTGTTTGAGCAGCCAGACTTAAAGTACTTTCATTCATAGCTGCGTAACTCGGCTGTTCAGCAACTTCTGAAGCAGTGTCCTCTGATTTTGGTTCTGTCGCAGAACCTAATTGGCTACTCTTAGCTTTTTCTTCGGGCGTTTTTTCTACATCTATATTTAAGCGAGGTAAGGTCGTGAGATCAACGGTAACATAGGCTTGCATCACACCTTTAGGTTCAAGCCAAGGCGCAACAATGACACGCTGAGCATGTTTAGCAAATATAAGCAGTATGAGAACATGAAGTGTAATCGAAAACACCCATGCTTTATAACGTCCCTTTAACACCAACACTCCTTGTTTTTTATTCTAAGAGTATTTAATAACCCAATAAGTTCATTGTTAACTCGTAAGGGGTTAGCACACAGTAAATCCCGTTTAACTGGTCGCAATTCGCTTAATTAAGTGGTCTATGTTGAGGTGCAAAACGTGTCGGTGGCAAGGCACTAATTTGGTTATTGAAGTGTACGAAATCAACAAAGTATAACGCTGTGAACGTCAGGTTTAGTGTTTTAAATGAGTAATACCATTCCTTGATAACAAGGCAAAAATTTAGTTATTTAGTTGTTCTCGGCAATTGCTCCTGCATTTCCCCCTACCTCCATGCAATCGTAAATCAGACATTTATAACGTAAGTAGCAACAGGTTTAATCACTCAAAATGAGTAAGTATTATTGCGGGTTGGTATCAGTGTTATTTCAGGTGGGTATAACCCCTACTCGCTGAGCTAACGACTCACGTCACAAAGCAGTGAAGCTTGTTTTAAATACAAAAAACCCCAGCAAAGCCGGGGTTTTTTAGTAAGTAAACTTAATTAAAAATTAAGCTTGCTTTGGACGCTCAACAACGTCTACTAAAGTCCAAGACTTAGTCTTAGAAATAGGAGCACACTCACGGATAGTAACTACGTCACCAGCTTGAGCTGTATTGTTTTCGTCATGTACGTGTAACTTAGTCGTACGTTTGATGAATTTCCCATAGATTGGGTGCTTCACGTAACGTGCGATAGCAACAGTGAAAGATTTATCCATCTTGTCGCTGATTACACGGCCTTGAAGAGTACGGATTTTATCGCTCATTATTGACCTGCCTTCTGGTTAATAATTGTTTTTACACGCGCGATATCGCGACGTACTGTTCTTAGCGTGTGTGTTTGAGCTAACTGACCAGTGCTTGCTTGCATGCGCAGGTTGAACTGCTCACGAAGAAGTCCTAGAAGTTCAGCATTTAGCTCTTCTACGCTTTTGTCTTTTAGTTCGCTAGCTTTCATTACATCACCGTCCGAGTTACGAAAGTTGTTGTGAATGGTAATTTACGTGCTGCAAGGTTGAACGCTTCACGAGCAAGCTCTTCAGAAACACCTTCCATTTCGTAAAGTACTTTACCAGGTTGAATTTCAGCAACCCAATACTCAACAGAACCTTTACCTTTACCCATACGAACTTCTAATGGCTTGTTCGTAATTGGCTTATCTGGGAATACACGAATCCAGATTTTACCTTGACGCTTTACGTGACGTGTCATAGCACGACGAGCTGCTTCGATTTGACGAGCAGTCATACGGCCACGACCAGTAGCTTTCAAACCGAAAGTACCGAAGCTTACTTTGTTACCGTTTTGCGCTAAACCACGGTTGCGGCCTTTGTGCATTTTACGGAATTTTGTACGTTTTGGCTGTAACATTACTCGCTACCTCTACTTAGCACTTTTTTTGGCTTTCTTTGGCGCGCGTTTAGCTGGCTTCTCTTGCTCTTGTACTAGTGGTAAACCACCAATAACTTCGCCTTTGAAGATCCAAACTTTAACACCAATGATACCATAAGTGGTTAAGGCTTCAGAAGTTGCGTAGTCGATATCAGCACGAAGAGTATGTAGAGGTACACGACCTTCACGATACCATTCTGAACGTGCGATCTCAGCACCGCCAAGACGACCGCTAACTTCAACTTTGATACCTTTTGCACCAATACGCATTGCGTTTTGTACCGAACGCTTCATAGCGCGACGGAACATAACACGACGCTCTAGTTGTGACGCAATACCGTCAGCTACTAGTTGTGCATCAAGTTCAGGCTTACGAACTTCAGAAATATTGATCTGAGCCGGAACACCTGCAATCTTAGTTACTGCTTGACGTAGTTTTTCAACGTCTTCGCCTTTTTTACCGATAACAACACCAGGACGAGCTGTGTGAATTGTTACACGGATAGATTTTGCTGGACGCTCAATAACGATTTTAGACACAGAAGCCGCTTTTAATTCCTTAGTAAGGAATGTACGTACTTTGTGATCGCCAAAAAGCTGATCAGAGAAATCTTTTGAATTCGCGTACCAGGTAGAAACCCAAGGTTTAGAGATACCTAGGCGAATACCAGTAGGATGAACTTTTTGTCCCATTACTTATACTCCTAGCTATCTGAAACCACAACAGTGATGTGGCTTGTACGCTTAAGGATGCGGTCTGCGCGTCCTTTAGCACGTGGCATAATACGCTTCATTGTTGGACCATCGTCCACAAAGATCGTAGTTACACGAAGCTCATCAATGTCAGCACCTTCGTTATGCTCTGCGTTAGCAATAGCAGACTCAAGTACTTTCTTAACTAATACAGCCGCTTTTTTAGGGCTGTACGCCAGGATTTCTAGAGCGCGATCAACCGGAAGTCCGCGGATCTGATCTGCAACTAGACGTGCTTTTTGCGCCGAACCAGAGGCGAATTTATGTTTAGCTAATGCTTGCATTTATCATTCTCCTCTTAACGTTTCTTCGCTTTCTTATCCGCAGCGTGACCGCGGTAAGTGCGAGTTGGTGCAAATTCACCTAGTTTGTGACCGATCATTTCGTCTGTGATAAACACAGGAACGTGCTGACGACCATTATGGACAGCGATGGTCAATCCGATCATGTTAGGTATGATCATTGAACGACGGCTCCAAGTTTTAATTGGCTTCTTGTCACCGCTTTCCAACGCTTTCTCTACCTTCTTCAGCAAGTGTAGGTCAATAAAAGGACCTTTCTTGAGAGAACGTGGCATGGCTATTCCTCAACTATTATTTAGTACGACGACGTACGATAAATTTATCAGTACGCTTGTTCTTACGTGTCTTAGCACCTTTAGTCGGTTTACCCCATGGAGACACAGGATGACGACCACCAGATGTACGACCTTCACCACCACCGTGCGGGTGATCTACCGGGTTCATGGCAACACCACGAACTGTCGGACGGATACCACGCCAGCGATTTGCACCAGCTTTACCTAGTGAACGAAGCATATGCTCAGCATTGCCTACTTCACCAAGTGTTGCGCGACAGTCAGCTGGAACTTTACGAACTTCGCCAGAACGAAGACGTAGAGTAACGTATTGACCTTCACGTGCAAGGATTTGAACGTATGCACCAGCAGAACGTGCGATTTGAGCACCTTTACCTGGTTTTAATTCTACGTTGTGAACAGTCGAACCTACAGGCATGTTACGCATTGGTAATGTGTTACCAGCTTTGATTGGTGCATCAACACCAGACTGGATTGAATCACCAGCTTTTAAGCCTTTAGGTGCAATAATGTAACGACGCTCACCGTCTGCATATAATACAAGAGCGATGTTTGCGCTACGGTTTGGATCATACTCTAGACGCTCAACAACAGCTGGAATGCCATCTTTAGTGCGTTTAAAGTCGATTACACGGTAATGATGCTTATGACCACCACCGATGTGACGAACCGTGATACGACCTTTGTTATTACGACCACCAGACTTAGAGTTTTTCTCTAGTAGTGGTGCGTAAGGTTTACCCTTATGAAGATCAGGGTTAACCACTTTAACCAGGTGACGACGACCCGCAGAAGTTGGTTTACACTTTTGAAGTGCCATAATTCTAACTCCCCTTATTACTCGGCGCCGCCGACAAAGTCTAGCTCGCTACCTTCTTTAAGAGTAACGTAAGCTTTCTTCCAGTCTGAACGACGACCGAAACGCATGCCAGTACGTTTTGTTTTACCCTTAACGTTTAGTGTGCGAACACCAGTTACTTCTACTTCAAAAAGCTTCTCAACTGCAGCTTGAACTTCAGCTTTAGTTGCATCTTTAGCTACTTTGAAAACAATCGTGTTGTTTTCTTCAGCAGCGATAGTGCTTTTTTCAGAGATATGTGGAGCAAGGATCACTTTTAAAAGACGTTCTTCACGGATCATGCTAGCGCCTCCTCAAGTTGCTTAACAGCAGCAGCTGTAATAAGTACCTTATCGAAAGCGATTAGGCTTACAGGATCGATACCAGCTACATCACGCGTGTCAACCTTGTACAGGTTACGTGCCGATAAGAATAGATTCTCATCTACTTCTTCAGTCACGATAAGAACATCTTTAAGCTCAAGTTCTTTAAGCTTAGCAACTAGTTCTTTAGTTTTTGGTGCTTCAAGACCAAACTGCTCAACAACGATTAAACGCTCTTGACGAACTAATTCAGATAAGATGCTTTTGATCGCACCGCGGTACATTTTACGGTTTACTTTTTGGCTATGATCTTGTGGTTTAGCTGCGAAGCTAACGCCACCTGAACGCCAAATTGGGCTACGGATTGTACCAGCACGTGCACGGCCAGTACCTTTTTGAGCCCATGGTTTTTTACCACCACCGCTTACTTCAGAACGTGTCTTCTGAGCACGAGTACCTTGACGAGCACCTGCTGCGTAAGCAACAACTACTTGGTGTACTAATGCTTCGTTAAACTCACGTCCAAAAGTAGCTTCAGAAACTTCAAGAGCGCCAGAAGCGTCTTTAATTGCTAATTCCATCACTAAATCTCCAGGACTTATGCTTTAACAGCTGGTTTAACGATAACGTCACCGCCGATAGCGCCAGGTACTGCACCTTTAACTAAAAGCAAGTTACGCTCAGCGTCAACGCGAACTAGTTCTAAGTTTTGAGTCGTTACACGCTCAGCACCCATGTGACCGGCCATTTTCTTACCTTTAAACACCTTACCAGGTGATTGGTTTTGACCGATTGAACCAGGAGCACGGTGAGATAGAGAGTTACCGTGAGTCGCGTCTTGCATGCTGAAATTCCAGCGCTTAACACCACCTTGGAAACCTTTACCTTTAGAAGTACCGGTTACGTCAACTTTGTTGATTTCGTTGAATAATTCAACAGTAAGCTCAGCGCCTACTTCAAAATCGCCTTCACCACCATTTAGGCGGAATTCCCACAGACCGCGACCCGCTTCAACACCTGCTTTAGCGAAGTGACCCGCTGCAGCTTTGTTTACACGGCTTGCTTTTTTAGTGCCTGCGGTTACTTGAAGCGCGTTATAACCGTCTGTTGCTTCAGATTTGATCTGAGCAATACGGTTAGGAGTCGCTTCGATAACTGTCACAGGGATAGATACACCATCTTCAGTGAAGATACGTGTCATACCCACTTTACGACCGACTAGACCTAATGCCATTTTCCTAAAACCTCTCTAATCTTCCGATTAACCCAGGCTGATTTGAACATCAACACCAGCAGCAAGATCTAAACGCATAAGCGCGTCAACAGTCTTGTCAGTTGGTTCTACGATGTCGATCAGACGTTTATGGGTGCGGATTTCGTACTGATCACGCGCGTCTTTGTTAACGTGCGGTGAAGTTAGTACAGTAAAACGTTCAAAGCGTGTAGGTAGTGGGATTGGACCACGTACTTGTGCGCCAGTGCGTTTCGCAGTTTCCACGATTTCCGCCGTTGATTGGTCAATCAAACGGTGGTCAAAAGCTTTTAGGCGAATACGAATGCGTTGATTTGACATTCTTAAACCTCAATATAAAGAGCATTTAAAAAGAGCATAAAAAAACGACCGAAACAATCTTACTAACTAAGATGTCGGCTGTTCTCTTATATCTACGTTGAACTCCAAATCGGAGTTCCTGTTTTATTAGCTTGAAATCCAAGCTTAATGTTCCTTCCAAGTTCCCGAGGGAATTTTGAAAGCCTGCGTATTATAGTGAGATTGGTGATAAATGCAACAACTTTTTAGGATTAAAACGAATAAAGTCTGCTTTGTATAATATTTCAGTTAAATTCAGTTAAGCTATGTCTTTGCTTTACTATAGTTAATTTGAATAAACCCAAAAGCCACACTATGGCAATGGTCAGTCCAGTTAATAATTGCTATTCTATGGCGCTTTTTTTGTTTCTATTATTACTCTTAATTACTTTGGTGAGTTAATGCGTATCATTAATCGTTGTTTAAATATCATTTCTGCCGGTATGAACCGCTTATTTGTTAAAAGTAAGGTCTTGCCAGAAAACCCGATTGAGCAATATAACCTAAACCCCGCCAACCCGACCTTTTATATTGTTAGACTCAATGCGCGCTCTGATTTAGCGGCACTCGCACGCGTGTGTAAAAAATACGGCTTACCAAGTCCAACAGAAGAGCAGCTTTTGGGTAATAAAGAGCTTGATCGTTTTATTGGTATTCAAAACCCGCCGCCTCTGTTTGGTAATAAAAGTAAACCCAGTAATGCACTTCACCAAGGCAAACACATTATTGACCACCTAATGCACTCAGGTGAGAAAAACGTACAGGTTATCCCGGTTACTATTTTATGGGGTCGTAACCCAGGTAAAGAAAAGCCAGGTTTAGGTACATTGGTATCACACTCACTTACGCCAAGCTGGTTTCGTAAGTTCTTTGTCATTTTGTTTTCAGGTCGTGACAACTTTATTCGCTTTAGCCAACCGCTCGACTTATCGCTCTTGGTAAACGAAAAAGCCGATGTTGATGAACTGCCACATAAATTGCTACGTGTTGCTCGCGTGCACTTCCGTCGTCAGAAACTGGCAGCTACCGGGCCAAAAATGCCCTCACGTGAGCAGTTGTTTAATTCGCTGCTTGCCTCGCCAACCATCAAAAAAGCCATTCAAGTTGAGGCGAAAGAAAAAAACATTAGCCAAAATGAAGCGCGTCAAAATGCGCTTAAATTATTAGACGAGATCGCTGCTAACTACAGTGACGCGACTATTCGTGTTGCCGATCGTATTTTGACGTGGCTGTGGAATAAGTTGTATAACGGCATCGATATTAAATTTTCTGAGCAAGTCCATGAGCTAACCGACAAAGGCCACGAGATTATCTATATGCCTTGTCACCGCTCGCATATGGATTACTTATTACTGACCTATTCGATTTACCATTTAGGCTTAGTACCGCCGCACATTGCAGCGGGCATCAACTTAAACTTTTTCCCTGCAGGTGGCGTATTCCGCCGCAGTGGTGCATTTTTCATTCGTCGCTCATTCGCGGGCAATAAATTGTACTCCTCTGTATTTAAAGAGTACCTAAGCCAGTTATTCATTAAAGGCTACTCAGTAAAGTTTTATACAGAAGGTGGTCGCAGTCGTACAGGTCGTTTATTACCACCTAAAACGGGTATGTTAGCAATGACATTGCAAGCGATGCTGCGCGGTATCGATCGCCCTATTTCGATTGTGCCCGTTTACATTGGTTATGAGCACGTAATGGAGATTAATACGTATTTAAAAGAGCTGGCAGGTAACGACAAAAAAGGCGAATCCGTATTAGGGATTTTTAAGGCCATTAAAAACCTTAAAAACTATGGCCGTGGCTACTTAAACTTTGGCGACCCCATTTCGATAAACCAATACCTTAATGAGCAGCAACCTGATTGGCGTGAATCGATTCACCCAACAGATGTACAAAAACCACACTGGTTGGGCCCACAAGTCGCTAATCTTGCAGACAAAGTGATGGTTAATATCAATAGCGCTGCGGCGCTTAATGCGGTGAATTTGTTAGCGATGATCTTACTGGTTAACGATAAACATGCGCTGAGTAAACCCAAACTGATTGCCCAACTTGAGTTCTACTTGCACCTGCAACGTAGTGCAAGCTATAGCGACAAAGTGACCACCCCCAATGAAAGCGCAGAGCAGCTGTTAGAGCATGCATTAGAACTGAATAAATTTGATGTGATCAGCGACGAATTTGGCGAAATCATTGCAATTAACGATAAAGAAAAAACGCTGTTTAACTATTATCGTAATAATGTGTTGCACTTGTTCGCTGTTCCCAGCTTACTGGCACTGCATTTATTTAAAACACACAAAACGACTCTGGCTGATTGCCAAGCCGTGATTACACGCTTTTACCCGCTATTTGCCAAAGAGTGGTTCTTACATGAGTTAGATAAAAACTACATTACTCGCGTTCTTGCCAGCTTTGTTGATCAAGACTTAATTGAAATCGATGGCAATAATATCAAAGTGACAAACAGCAACGACTGCTTAGCAAAACTCGAAATGCTAGGGCGTGCCTTGAGCTTAACCTTGCAGCGTTATGCAATCGTGGTTGGCTTTATTCAAACCAGTAAGGGGATTGAGCGAGAAGAGCTTGAGCACGAAAGCCAAGTATTAGCAGAGCGTTTAGGCACGCTGCATGGCATTAAAACCCCTGAGTTTTTTGATAAAAAAGTACTTATCGGGTTTATTTCAAGCTTACGTGAGCAAAAGTTAATTACCGAAACAGAGCACGGTTTTACCGGTAGTAATGCACTTTGTGAAGTATATATGTATCTAAAAGCATTGCTGCCAGCACGTGTCTGGCAGTCAATTGATGACATAGTGCAAAGCCAAGCTACGCACTCAAAGGATTAGCGCTGGCGCATCACCCCTTCTTGGATCGTTGAGGCAACTAAGTTGCCTTGACGGTCAAAGAACTGCCCTCTCACCAAACCCCGTCCCGAGCTCGCACTTGGGCTATCAATCGAATATAAAATCCAATCATCAAGCCTAAACGGACGATGAAACCACATCGCATGGTCAATTGTCGCCACTTGCATATTAGGTTGCATAAACGACACGCCGTGCGGTTGTAAAGCCGTGGGTAAAAACTCAAAGTCCGATGCATACGCCAATAAATAATTATGAATGCGTTGGTCATCTGGCATCTCGCCATTGGCTTTAAACCAAATGTGCTTAACAGGTTCCATTACCTGAGGTTTAAATGGGTTATGAAACGTGACTGGGCGCATTTCAATCGGCACCTCACGAATAAATTTATTGCGGATCACCTCGGGTATATGCTCAGCATTCGCTTGGTAAAATTCAAGCGATGACTTAAGTTCTTCAGGCTGGGGGACATCTGGCATATGGGCTTGATGCGACAGCCCCTCTTCTTCCCCTTGAAATGACGCTGTCATATAAAAAATAGGTTTGCCATATTGAATCGCTTTCACGCGACGCGTACTAAAACTTTTACCATCACGAATATTTTCGACGTCATAAATGATTGGTTTTTCGGCATCACCAGGGCGTAAAAAATAGGAATGCAAAGAATGGACAATGCGCCCTTCTGGTAACGTTTCTTTGGCAGCCGACAAAGCTTGCCCCATAACTTGACCACCGAATACAGCACGAAACCCTAAATCTTGGCTTTGCCCTCGATACAAGCCTTGCTCAATTTCTTCTAACGATAGCAACGACAGTAAATCATCTAATACTTGGCTCATTTATTTATCCTCAATCCCGACAAGCGTTTAATGATACTATAGACTAATTGGAAGTAAATCTTTGTAAGGGCACCTAATTATGGCTTATTGGCTTTTTAAAACCGAACCTGATGCGTTTTCAATCAATGATTTAAAAAACGCGCCAAAGCAAACCTCAATGTGGGATGGTGTACGTAATTATCAAGCCCGTAACTTTATGCGTGATGGCATAAAAGCAGGGGATTTAGTGATGATTTATCACTCAAGCTGTAAACATGTAGGCGTTGCGGGCATTGGCGAAATAACACGTGAAGCCTATGCCGATCCAACGCAATTTGATTTAAGCAGTGACTACTATGATGCGAAGGCCACAGCAGAAAATCCACGTTGGTTTGTCGTTGATGTTACTTATAAAGCGCACCTTAACAAACTAGTGAGCTTACAAGCGATAAAAGCAAATGACGCCATCACTGACATAGCCCTAAAAAAAGGCGGGCGTTTATCAGTCATGCCCGTCACGGAGCATGATTGGCAACAAATAATCGCTATGAGTGAAAGCTAACATATTAAAGTCGCAGCCATTTTTATTAAATGGCTATTTTTGCTATAATGTGTCCCCTTTATTTTAGAGGTACCGTGGGGGATGTATGAAATTATTGTATTGGCTAGATGAATGGACCCAGCTCCCCCATGCAGAACAGCAAAAACAAGTGCCGTTCACGGGCGGCGACTTACTCGGTGATGTGTATGTGAAGTATCATATCATCGACGCCAGCAAACCTCTGCTATTTACCTTTTCTCCTGCAGGAACAAATTATCAAGAACATGATCTTACTGATGATTTCTCACCATGGGCCTACAAGCTTGCAAAAAAGCAAGATGTTAATATTATTGCCTTTCAACATTTAGGTATCAGTAACTGGTTTAGACACCGTAATTTATTATTTTTTATTGAGCAGTTAGCCCCCCTTATTGGCGGCTTTAAAGAACGCTTAGGCTATGGTTTAAGCCGAGGTGGCTTTGCAGTAGGTGCATTTGCTAATTTGTTGAAGCTCGATAAGGTGCTGCTATTTCACCCTGTCAGTACAAAAAATAAAGAAAAAGCGCCATGGGATGACCGTTCAAGTACTGATATCGCACAAAAATTTGATTGGGCAGGTGATTACCACGACGTAGATTTAGGGCAGGCTAAAGGTTACATTATTTATGACCCGACCAATCGAATTGACCGCGCTCATGCTAAACGGTATTCACAATTAACCCATTTACGGGTGTTTGGCATGGGTCACAGTGTTCATGCAACCTATTTAAATAAGTTTGGTTTTTATAAGGATGTAGCGGTGGATTTTATTCGCCATCAACAGGTTGATATTGCCCAGTTTCGCCAACAAACAAAAACCTTGCGCTTTAAAGAAGATTACTACCGACGCTTAAATAAAGCGAATAAAGGCTCTGCACACCGTTTAGCTTTGCTCAGTACCGCACATAATATTTTGATTGATGAAAAGGCTGAGCATCTCCAAGAGCAAAAGGAGGCTGTTGATGTACAGCCTCTGATTGATATAGCCATTAAGCACCAAGAGGCGCACCCTAAAGACGCGATAAAGTTACTCGAAGTCGCTCAGCAACTGTCGCCAGATGATCCATTGATTGAACATAAATTAAAGCAACTCAAGTAATCTAGCTTTTACCTTTACGGTGCTTTTTGACGTGCCCATGCTTGGGCACAATGGTCAGATACATAATCAAACCAAGCCACGAGAAAAAGATGATACCGATCAACCAGGCGTTCTTTTCGTGACCTTGCGTGCGCTTACTATTGAGTACAATGACCACAGGTAAAATGTAGGCACTGAGAACAATAATTAAAAACGCGACTTCATTCATTATTTCACCAAGGCCGGCCAATCAACTTCGTTGCTTAACACACGCTCAACAGCAATATAATGTAAAATATCGCCTTCACTAACGACATAGTCAAGCGGCGGATTTAAATCCATATCTTGCGCACTAAGATTATGGGCAACGCCCAATAAAATAGCGTCATGACTTTGCTTAAAATGATGAAATAAATTACCAAATGTCATTGATTGCACTCCCTTAGGAATTGGCAAACTGAACTGTGTATCACCATGTAAGGTTGATAATAGCTCTTCCTGAACACGGCTTGAGCCAGGGTCTTGCATAGAGCGTACAAGTATTTCAGCCGATTTTGCACTGCTGCACTCGACATTATGGCAATGCTCTAGCAACATTTCGATTTTTGTTTCATCATCAAAATGCGCGCTGATATGGCAGTGTTCATTCACTAATTTGCTGATACGTAACGCTGTAGTAAACGTTTGGTCGTCATCTTGACCATCTATAATAATTTTATCTGCGCGTTCAATCGCCACTCGTTTTAGCTCGTCAATGTCGGTAAAGCTGCTTAAACGGGCAAAATCGACGTGCGGGTTGGCTAAAAATGGATGCTCCATTTGCTCTGTCACAGCGAGCAGAATACGACGATCTAAACGTTTTTGATCTGCTAAAATATAGTCAATCATCTTTTTAGTCCGCGTGTCATGCCAGCCAAAAATAATGATGTGATTGTTAATATGTGCGAAGCTTTTATCACCCGTCATAGCGCGCCTAATTAAGTAAGTTACTGTTTGCCCTGTTTTTCCTAACAGAACGCCAAATAATGCTAAACCAAATGGTATTTGTAATATTGCAACAATCCAACGTCCCAATTCTGTACTGGCGCTAAAGTCGCCATACCCTACCGTTGACGTTGTCACAACATAATAATAAAAATAGGTGCTAAGTGGTGTTAAGGCCTGCTCGCCAACAAGCACAAGTAACCACCAAATAAGTAGCATGTGCAATAGGGTTGTTATTACCACAGCTTGCCAACTCACTTGGTCAATATGGCTGCGAATAATCACCACTAAACGATTAAATAGATGATGCATAATCCTTGCAAATAGTCGTAGAGGAATTTATCCGATACGGTACTTTAATGCTTAGCCTTTGGCAACTGATGGAAAATTACTAATGCGTAACAATGAAAATTAATAGTAGACTATACTTTCTCTGTATTTAGTATTTAGGGTGATATATGTCTGGTGTTTTAGCCTCAGTCGACAAACGCACGCAACTGGTCGGTGAAAACCGTTTAGAGCTATTGCTTTTTTACCTGCATAGCCGCCATCTATTTGCCCTCAATGTTTTTAAAGTCAAAGAAGTGGTAAAAATACCACATATAAGCAAAGTCCCCCACGCCCACCCTAAGGTTGCTGGCGTGGTCGATATTCGTGGCGAATCCATCCCCGTGATTGATTTACGCAAGGCAATTTGTATGCCTGATGCACAGCATATCGAAGATACCAACCTTGTAATTACTGAATATAACCGAACGGTGCAAGGCTTTTTGATTGGAAAGGTCGACCAAATCATCAACATGACATGGTCTGACATCATGCCACCGCCAACGGCGATTGGTAAAAATCACTACTTAACCGCACTCACTAAAATCAAACGCGATGGCCAAGAACACTTAGTGGAGATCATTGATGTTGAAAAAGTACTCGCTGAAATCATCGAATACGAAGTCAATATTTCTGACGACATTTTAGATCAAAGCATCGTTAATGAGTTTGCTGGTCGTAAAATACTGCATGCTGATGACTCTCCCACAGCCCGCAAGCAAGTGAGTGACACGCTCTCTCAACTTGGTATTGAAATTATCCCTGCACGTAACGGACTTGAAGCACTTAACATGCTGAAGAGGTGGGCAGATGAAGGTAAAGATGTTGAAAAAGAACTGCTGATGGTGATCACCGATGCAGAAATGCCCGCGATGGACGGTTACCGCCTTACACACGAAATTCGTAACGATAATCGTCTTAAAAACTTACACATTGTATTGAACACTTCACTCAGTGGTAGCTTTAATCAGGCGATGGTCGAAAAAGTCGGCTGTAATGCCTTTTTATCAAAGTTTCAGCCCATTTTACTGGTCGAAGAAGTGCAAGCACGACTAAAAGCGGTACTCGAACAGCAACCGTAACACTGCTTTTTCTAATACACCGAATACAGTCTCCTCGGTATCAATTTGCCAATTAGCTTCATTCATGATTAATTGGCACTATCGATTCAACGACAACAATAAAAACTATGCTAAATCGCGTTGCTAAACCATTTACCAAGCTGGTTGAACGTTATCTACCAGATCCATTTATTTTCGTCATTTTATTAACCTTGCTGAGCTTTATTGTGGCCAGTATTTTTACCCCCTCGTCCCCGGTGCAAGTATTAGCTGCGTGGGGAGGTGGTTTTTGGAACTTATTGCAATTTGCCATGCAAATGCTGCTGGTCTTACTAACAGGATATATGCTGGCAAGTACCCCTGTTATGCGACACCTGTTAACTGCGCTTGCGACGCTCGCGAATACCCCCGCTAAAGCAATCATACTAGTGACGTTAGTTTCTTTATTGGCAAGTTGGATAAACTGGGGATTTGGCTTGGTTATAGGGGCTTTATTTGCCAAAGCGATTGCCAAACAAACCCGGGTAGATTACCGACTACTGGTTGCCAGCGCTTATTCAGGCTTTATTGTCTGGCATGGTGGTTTAGCGGGTTCAGTACCGCTAACTATCGCCACCGATGGGCACTTTTCGGAACAAAGTATTGGGGTAATTGGCACTGAAAACACCGTCTTCGCAGGCTTTAATATTGCGATTGTGCTGGGTTTATTTATTATTATGCCATTGGTTAATCGCTACATGTTGCCAAACGAGAAAGACAGTGTGTATGTTGACCCAGCAAAACTTAACGATGAGCCCACGGCATCAGTAAAACCCACTCGCCCAGCCGAAGTGATTGAGCATAGTCGTATATTAGGTATCGGTATTGGCCTTGTTGGTCTTGGCTATCTATTTTATTACTTTGTGCTCAGTGGCGGTGGCTTAAACTTAAATAGTGTCATCGCTATTTTCCTGTTCAGCGCTATTTTACTGCATCAAACACCTCATAATTTACTGCAAAGCTTACAACAGGCGATCCCGAGTGGCGCAGGCATCGTGATTCAATTTCCATTTTATGCAGGGATTATGGCCATCATGGTCAAAACAGGACTTGCCCAACAAATATCTGAAGGGTTTATTGCCATTGCAACCACCGAATCACTGCCCTTTTGGAGCTTTTTAAGTGCGGGGTTTGTAAATATTTTTGTGCCATCTGGTGGAGGCCAATGGGCCGTTCAGGCACCAATCGTGATCCCGGCAGCACACGCACTCGGTGCCGACATACCTCGTGTAGCGATGGCCGTTGCGTGGGGTGATGCGTGGACTAACCTGATACAACCCTTTTGGGCACTCCCTGTGCTTGCCATTGCAGGCCTAAAAGCCAAAGACATCATGGGCTTTTGCTTGGTGCAATTGATCATCACGGGTATGTTTATTTCATTAATGTTGAGTTTTTATCCTTAAAAAGCAAAGCAGGAAGTGTAAAAACACTTCCTGCTTAGTCATTAGATTCACAAAAATATTCGCTCTGCTTTTGTAAACTTAACTCGATAAAATTTCCATTGGTAGGCTTAAAATTGCGCTTTCTGAATCGGCAAAGTGCATCATAACAGCCACATGCCCGGCAACAACAAGTGCATACATTACCGCTGAAAAGCCTTGGCCATAGGTGTCCAGAGGGATTAAATGCGAGTAATGACGCCCGCGCCATTCGAAGACAATTTCCAGCGCCCCGACAAATAAGAAAAACACCAACAGCATTAAGCCAAAGGTGTAACTTAACCATAAGCCAAATAACACCCCTAATAAACACACGCTTAAACCAATCCAAGATCGCATTGAAAAGCTAATACTTTTTAAAACATGGCCACCATCCAGCGGTAAAATTGGTAATAGGTTAAATAGATTAAGCAATGCACTCAGTACAGCAACACCGGCAAATATTTCCATTTCAGTGGCGTAATAAAGCACCACGCCGAGCACTGAGGTAATTAAACCAAATGCAGGCCCCATGAGTGAGATCACCACATCTTGCCAGCGCGTTGTTATTTTATCGTCGGATACAGCCAGTCCTCCAACAAAAGGGATAAGATAAATACCCTTGGTTTTAATACCAAAGTATTTCATGGCTCTAACATGACCATATTCATGCACCACTAAACAGGCAATCAGCATTAACGCAAACTCGATTGAGAATAGCCATGCATAGCCAGCAACTGACGCACCAGCGAGTGCCGCTTTGACGACCTTTGCACTTTTAAAGAGTTTAAATCCTAACGCGAGCAAACCGATGATGCCACGTTTTGGCTCAGCCTCTTGCATAGCGGGTAATGCAAGTTGACTCACCCACTGTTGATTTACATAAACACCCAAGCTTTTATCGTGCACGGTGCTGGTATCTAACCCGATACGCTGCCCTTGAAAATCAAACTCATACATTTGTTGTTCTGGGTTCTCGAACGCAATCGCTTGTTGTTGATGAAATAATTGCACTAACTGCGCGCCCTTTAAATGCAATGTAAAGGTTTCATTTGCTAAGCTCAGCTGAAGTCTGATCATAATCTATTTAACGGCTAATAAGGAGTGTGGCTATTATACTGAGGCGGCGCTAAATTACGAATTAACTCTTGCGGCCCTTGTTGTGATTATTTACATCAATACACAAGTAAAAAACATGACGAAATAGCATTTTTCTACTACTTTTAACTAAAGCATTTCTTGTTCATGGAGTGAATATGGTGAAGTCAGCACGGCATATACTCGTAGTCGATGATTCTAAAGCGATTCTTATCGTTATGCAGGCCATTTTAAATGAGCTTGAAGTTCCTCATGTCACAACCTGCTTAAGTGCTTGCGAAGCCTTAGAGAAAATAAAAAAAGCCCCGCATTATTTTGATGCCGTCTTCACTGATTTAAATATGCCTGATATGGATGGTATGGAGCTTATGCGTCATTTAGGCGCAATGAAATACCATGGTGCGATCGCAATCATTTCTGAAATGGACCCTAAAGTCATCGATTTAGCGGCTGACCTTGCACGTAAACACAACGCGCATCTTATTGGCAATATTTCAAAACCCGTGCAACTGAATCAAGTTTACTTACTACTCCAAAAACTTGAGCATTTTTCGATTCATGTCGAACGAACAAAATCCCCGATTTCGGAGTCACTTTTACTGCATGCTATTAGCCACAATGAAGTCGTGCCATTTTATCAACCAAAAATTAATCGCCATGACAATCGGGTTGAAAGTATTGAAGTGCTGGCACGAATTAACACCAGTAAAGAAGATGATATCGTTTTACCCGAACGCTTTATCTGTATTGCCGAAGATTTAGATCTTATTAACCTTATTACTTTTCAATTATTTGAAAAGGCGACGAGCGACTTTTCTGAAATTAAAGAGCACTTTGAACCAAATTTAAAACTGGCTTTTAATTTATCGCCTTCACAGCTTGAAGACTTAAGCTGCCCAGATAAACTAGCCCTCATTTTGCACTTAAACAATTTATCGCCAAGCGAAGTGATTTTAGAAATTACAGAGCAGTATGCACTTCGTAGTGCCGCACAACTCGAAACCCTAAACCGCCTTAGAATGCGTGGCTTTGGTATTTCGCTCGATGATTTTGGGACCGGCTTCACCAACGTGCAACAACTTAAAACCCTGCCTTTTACAGAGATAAAAATAGACAGGACACTAATCAGTAATATTGAAACTGATCAGTTTTCACAAGTTATCGTCAGTAGCTTAGTAAATATTGCGATTCAAGAAGACTTAGCCATTGTGGCTGAGGGGATAGAGCGCGTAGAAGAGCTTGACTACCTAGACCGCTATAAAGAATTTATCTTAATGCAGGGGTTTTTACTTTGCCGCCCGAAAGCCAAAGAAGACTTTTTAAATTGGTCATTTTCATGGCGGCAAATGGTTAAAACCGCAGCGGGGTATCGCCGCTAAGGCTCACGTTTATCGTCGCTAACAATCGTATTACTGCTCTCTAAACGCTGCCGCCAGCGCTGCTTTGCCTCTTTTTGCATATTGGCAGATTGGTCATGTTCGTCAACGATTTCAAGCCCCATTAAGGCCTCAATTAAATCTTCCAATGTCACAATGCCTTGAATATCACCATATTCATCAACCACTAAGCAAATATGAACACGTTGCGATAATAAGGTTTCAAGCAAAGTAGGCACATGCAAGGTTTCTGGCACCGTATAAATAGGCTTGACCAGCTTGCTAATTTTGTAGTCTTCACCCAAGCGATGGTAAGCAAGCATAATATCGTTTTTATGTACAAAACCAATAATGTCATCGCCATTTTTATCGTATACCAACACCCTAGAAAATGACGATGAACCATATTCCGATAAATACTGATTCACTGTAATATCTTTGTGTACTTTAAAAAGCACAGTGCGCGGCGTCATTAATGTATCAAGTTTGGCATGGCGAAAATGCAATAAACTGCGAATAATCTCAGACTCATCTTGTCTAAGTGCCCCAGATTCAGTGCCTATATCTGCCATTGCTTCAATTTCTTGGCGTATATAATATGCTTCATCGTAATTGCGCCCTAAAAAGCGCGTTAAGATATCCGCAAACCAAACAAAGGGTTTTAAGATAAAGACTAAACCCACCAGGCTTACGCTTACGATGGGGGTTAAAGCACGCCAGTAATTAGCACCTAATGTTTTTGGAATAATTTCGGATAACACGAGCACCAGTAGTGTCATTATTGCTGAAGCAATGCCGACAGCCGCATCCGAAAAAACCACCGCGGCTTGCGCACCAACACCCGCAGCACCTGCAGTATGAGCAATCGTATTTAAAGTTAAAATAGCCGCCAATGGTTGATCTATATTGTCTTTCAACTTAGCAACACGCTCAGCTAAAAGAGGTTGCTGTTTTCGTATTAAAGCAACATAGCTTGGCGTAATGCTTAGTAACACAGCCTCCATTACTGAGCATAAAAAAGAAACGGTAATTGCCACCAGCATGTATACAAGTAATAGTGTCACTGTGCGCCCTCAGCTTTAATGAAGTGCCTCACCTTAACAAGTGTTTACACGAAGCTCAATCCATTCTGCATTCTAACGCAGCACACTTTTTGACATTTTTGCTGCGTGTTATATTGGCCTAAACCACCATTTAATAGGCTAAATCATGATGTTTACAACAACTTGGCTGAGTAAGCGCGCTCGCTTAAAAACAGCACTCAGCGCTGTGGCACTGTGCACTTTAACAAGCACAGCAATGGCTGCTGCCATTGATAAGTCTGCAATACAATTTATTGGCCCACTTAGCGATGACATGCAACTTAAGCCCTATCAAACCGAGCACCGCGATGCCATCATCGCCAATCTACTGCCACACTTACAAAAAAATACCCCCCGTGTACGTGTCTTTGGTGATGAACAAGATTGGCAAGCATTTGATAAAGTAAGTGCCCTTACTTTAGGGGGCCTGCAAGCCCTAAAATTCACAGCGTCAGCCGAACGTTTTAGTCAAGGTAAGTTATCGTTAAAGGGGATCGAAAACGCCCAGTTATTTATTAACGGCGAAAAACAGACTGAAAAAGATAAAACTTATGAATTGGCATTGAGTCAAGGCGACCATCAAATAGTGATCATCACAGAGCAAGTGCCTAATTGGCATGATGTTGCCATTGATTTTGAAGCTAAATCAGAGGAAAGCGCTCTGACCTTTTCAGCAAAAGAGCAGCATGGTTTATCGGCAAAGCAATTATTTGATGCACCAACGATAAGCTACATTTCTATGTCACCAAATGGCGCTCATTTTTTGACGAGTACACGCCATTACGACGATAAATCAGCAAACCAAGCTCTGTATGTCACTGAGTTAAAAAACGCTAAAAATAAGACTATTTATCGTTTTGAATCAGCGCAGCCTAGCAATATAACTTGGAGCCCAGACGGTTCAAGCTTGGTGTATTTAATCGAGGGCGAGCTTAAGCGCTTAAATTTAGAAACACTGCAACTCACTGTCATAGCTAAGCATCTTGCAGGCGCAAATGGGTTTCAATTTTACAATAATGACAGCTTAATTTTTAGTTGGTCAAAATCACCCAGCGACGATGGAAAACTCACCAAGCACTATCAAGGGCTTCAAGACCGTTGGTCTTATGCGCGTACCACGTCACAAGTGTACTTACTCGATATAAGCACAGGATTAAGTAAAATTTTAAGTCAAGGCCCGCTGAGCCATTCACTTGAAGACTTCGATGCTCAACAAGGTGTTGTGTTAATGAGTCGCTCAGCCCAAGCTATGAACCGTTCGCCAGAACCCGCGACTGAACTTGTTGAGCTAAATATTGCCTCTGCAACGAGTAATGTACTTGGCCAATTTAAAACCTTTAATCAAGCAAAATACACCGACGACGGTATTTATGTTACAGCTGGCCCTGACTTCAGAGATGGCCTTGGCCGTAATTTACCCGAAGGCATGCTTGCCAATAATTACGATGGGCAACTTTACTTACTTAGCCGCGATGGCAAAAAAGCGACGGCACTAAGCAAAGAGTTTGACCCGGCGATAGGCCAACTTACGGTGCTTGCAAATGGCGATGCACTGTTAAAAGTGACTGAGCAAGATACTGTGCAATTATATCAATACGATTTAAGCAAAAAACGTTTTAACAACGTGAATACGGGCTTTGATGTTGTTGAGCAATTTAGTTTCTCAGACGAGCGTAACCCTACTCTGCTTGTTACAGGCACCACAGCATCAACACCACAACAACTTAAGCAACTCACTGTAGGTAAAAGTCGTACTAAGGTGCTGTGGGACTCCACACCAATTAGCTACCAACACACTGATATTGCAGCACTTGAAGAGTTTAATTTCATTAACCCTGAAGGTGTAGAAATTAAAGGTCGCGTGTACTTGCCGCATAATTTAGATAAGAGTAAACAATACCCTGCTTTGGTTTACTACTATGGCGGTACATCACCGGTGACGCGTGGCTTTACTGGGCGTTACCCTTTTAACCTGTGGGCGGAACATGGTTATGTGGTTTACGTTATTCAACCAACAGGTGCAACGGGATTTGGCCAAGAGTTTTCGGCTAAACACGTTAATGCATGGGGTGAATACACCGCAAACGATATTATTAATGGCACACGAGCATTTCTTAACCAGTATCCGTTTGTCGATAGTAAACGCGTTGGTAACTTAGGCGCCTCATACGGCGGCTTTATGACCATGCTGCTGGCGACAAAAACAGATATGTTTAGTGCCTCTATTGCACATGCGGGAATTTCAAATATCACGTCTTATTGGGGCCAAGGTTGGTGGGGATATTTATACTCAGCTGAAGCATCTAAAAATAGCTACCCGTGGAATAACCCGCAACTTTATAGCCAACACAGTCCCGTGTTTCATGCTGACAAAGTAACAACGCCGCTATTACTACTTCACGGTGACTCAGATACCAATGTACCGGTTGGTGAAAGCCACAATATGTACACGGCATTAAAGTTATTAGGTAAAGATGTTGATCTGATTGAATATAAAGGTGCAGATCACCAAATATTTGCCCGTGACAAACGCTTTGATTGGTGGAATACGATGCTGGCTTATTTCGATAAAAACTTAAAAGATCAGCCTCAATGGTGGCAGTATCTTTACCCTGAAAAATAACAAAAAAACATCACTGAGTACCTGCAAAGGTACTCAGCTTTTTACAAATATATAAAAGCTAAGCCATTAAATTGTAAGAAACAGTTACAAACCGCTCCATTGCACTTCTCAGCCTTTACCATACAGTGCTAACATAACAGCAAATCAAGTATGAAATTAAAGCGAATGACTATTCAAGTTTTATTGGTTGAAGACGACGAGCTTCTCGTTAAACGCATTCTCAATCATTTTAAAGAGACTGAATTTAATATTGAGGTAGATTCAACGGGAGCCGATGCTTTAAGCATCGTGCAATCACGTGCCTCTCTACAAGATGCAATTTCTCTGGCAGTGATCGACATAGTCTTACCCAAGCGCGATGGTTTGTTACTTGCCAAAGAGCTCAATGCACTGACCAATATTGGTGTAATTGTTTTATCTAGTCGTGACTCACAAGCCGATCGTATTGCAGGCCTTGCTCAAGGCGCTGATGATTATATTTGTAAACCGGTTGACCTGCTTGAACTTGAGCTAAGAATGCGCGCCCTTTACAAACGTTTAAAAGGCTCACAACACGACGATGAAAGTGAAGAGTTTATAGAATATGCCGACTTTAAGCTGCACCCTGACAATCGCACTTTGATCACCCCAAGTGGCGAAGAGTCTCGCCTCACTGAAGCTGAACATAAAGTGCTTATTTGCTTGATTGCCAACGCAGGAAAAGCAACCTCTCGAGAGAAAATATCTGAAGAGATTGGGCAACCCGACTGGAGCCCAAGTGACCGTACCGTCGATGTGTTAATTGGCCGTTTGCGTAAAAAGCTCAGTGACGAAAAAGACCAAAAACGCATCGTAACTGTTCGTGGTAAAGGTTATATGCTTTCTATTTAGGTATACACAGCGCCTAAATGACTCATTGTTTATAAACATACCACCTAACACGGTGACGCTTGCTAAAACACGTAAAGTATTGAATAAAGAATCGATTTAAAATTGTGTTAATTGGCTTATTAGGCGCTCAAAGGCACGATAATTTAATGCCTCTTTTAATTCGCTTAAGGTGATCGTTGGTTGCTCTTTTAAGTCACTAATTGTTCGGGCAACTTTAATAACACGATGATAAGAACGTGGTGACAGCGCCAGTTTTTCACTGGCTCTCGCTAAAAACTGCAACTCTGCAGCTGCAAGCTCACAATATCGACTCATTTCTTTATTGTTCAATCGTGCATTCACTTTACCTTGCCGTGCATGCTGAAGCGCATGCGCTCGCTCCACACGTTTACGTACTTGCTGACTGCTCTCTTCTGGTTCGGTACTTTGCAATTGAGCGCTGGTAAGTCGTGGTAATTCAATTTGTAAATCTATTCGGTCAATAAACGGACCCGATACACGAGATAAATAGCGCAATACTTGATCTGGTGTCGCACGCTTGTCGGTATGGCTTCCCGTTGGGCTGGGATTAAGTGCAGCTATAAGCTGAAATTGAGAAGGAAACTCCATTTGCCTCGCAGCCCTTGATATTGTTACGACCCCAGTTTCCATTGGCTCACGAAGCGAGTCTAGCACTTTACGCTCAAACTCAGGGAGCTCATCCAAAAATAACACGCCGTTGTGTGCCAGTGAAATTTCACCGGGCTTCGGGTTCGATGACCCTCCAACCAGCGCGACTGCCGAACAAGTATGATGTGGATTTCGAAAGGGACGCTCTCGCCACTTAGATAAATCAACAGACTGACCAATAATAGAATAAAGCGCCGCGGTGCTAATTGCTTCATCATCCGACATGGTCGGCATAATGCTTGGCATTCGCTGTGCTAGCATCGATTTACCCGTGCCTGGCGGGCCTAAAAAAAGCAAGTTATGGCCACCCGCAGCCGCGATTTCTAACACACGCTTGGCACCAGGTTGGCCTTTAACATCACTTAAATCATAGATTGAATCGCGTTCTATTTGTTGCTCTGGGTACTCAATATTAAGCGGTAAGGGCTGCTGATTCAGTAAGTCGTTCCATACATCTTGAATAGAATAAATCGCTTTACGTGACACACCAGAAACAAGACTGGCTAAGGTGTCGTTTTCCGCTGGTAAAAAACAGCACCGACCCTTTTCTTTCGCTCCTAATACGGAGGGTAAAATAGCATTCACTCCCCTTACTTCACCATTTAAGGCCAGCTCACCATAAAACTCATAGCGATGAATATCAGGGCACACTATTTGCCCTGATGCCACTAAAATCCCAACGGCAATGGCTAAGTCAAAGCGCCCTCCGTCTTTGGGTAGGTCAGCGGGCGCAAGGTTAACAGTGATGCGCTGATCGGGAAAACCAAATTGTGAGTTTTCAAGCGCACTACGCACTCTATCTTTAGCCTCTTTTACAGAGGCTTCAGGTAAACCAACAATATGAAAAGCAGGTAAGCCATTCCCTAAATGCACTTCGACAATGACTTCTGGAGCTTGCACTCCTACTTGAGCACGAGAGAAAATCCGAGCTAATGACACGTTCCGTTGTCCCTGTAATGTATCCTTGTTATTACAGTTTAGTCGGGATATTTAAAAACATGTAATGTGAGGTTCCACTTCATTGCTGCAAGTCGTAATGTGAGGGTCATTAACATGGCCAGTACCATGGCCATTTCTGTCACTAACCCAAGTGAAATTCCCACTGTATAAACGATGCCACCCGCGATACAAGTGATCGCATAAAGCTCACCTTTTAATAACATAGGTATGTTGCCAGCAAGTACATCGCGGATCATGCCTCCGAAGCAACCTGTAATCACCCCCATAATAATAGCCGTGGTATCTGGCATGCCTGCAAGCAGGGCTTTTTGCGCCCCCATTACAGCAAAAAAAGCCAAACCAAACGCATCCGCTATTTGTAAAGCATATAACGGAATAGAGCGCTGTTTATTGATTAGCCGTGTCGAAATAAAAACTGAGACTAGAATAGCCCAAAAGTAACTTTGATCATGTAACCAAAAAACTGGAATATCTAAAATGAGGTCTCGTAAGGTCCCACCCCCAATGGCTGTAACGGTCGCTAACACAACAACTCCAAAGCCATCCATTTTTTTATCGTACGCTAACAACGTCCCAGAAACAGCAAACACGGCAACGCCGATTAAATCAAACCAATGGTAAAGTTCCGTCATGTTTGTAACTAAAAAGTAATGTTACTTACGTTGTAACATAAACTTTTCAATCTTTTAAGCGAAGAATCAATTACTCGCCGCTTTCTACCAGCTCAATAAATTGGAGACTTTGCATCATAACCCCATCAGCAAGTGTGGTATCAGAAAAGTACGATTCCTTTTCGGTCGCTTTACTGGGTGTCGCTAATAACACGTTATAGTCCTCTTCTAGCTCAAGCCATAAACTCCGCTCTTTGGCAGTCAACTGCGAATGTTGCTTGCGAACACGATCAGCTTCATAAAAGGCTTCTTGTGCTTTTAAAAATGCATCTTGTGCACTTTCATCCATTTCTTCGCTTGAAAACAAACTAGTACCAATATCGCTGATATCTTCTTGTACTGCATCCATTGTTTTACAGGCTGTTAGGCTGAGTAGAAGAACTGAGAAATAAAATATTTTCATTGATTAAATCCTCAAAAAAAGCCCAGTAACATTGCTGTTACTGGGCTGTGCACGGTTACTGCTTAATTAAACTGCCTGATACAAAAGAATGCAGAGCAGGGTCATCGTTATCATCATAGGTTTCTGGCACTTCGAAGCCTAAAGTCTCAACACTAAAACCGCCATCTATCATCATTATAGGGGTCATGAGTACACCATAACCGTAGTTTTGAGTAACGGTCGGGTCGCTGTACATCATTAACGAACCTAGGTGTAGCTCCCATGTCGCTTCTCTCACTTCACCCTCTAATTCAAATGTTGCGGTACCATCATTTGAAATAACAACATTCGATGTTTGCATACCACTGCCATCATCTGCCATGTAGGTAAATACATGTGAGCCCACTAACTCTGTTTCAGTAAAGGTCGCTTGTTCTATTACTCGCGTGACACGCTCCATGATGCCGAAATCGTCGCCATCTTTAAAGTGTATAAAGTTACCCTGCGCTTTAACAATAAAGTTAGGGTCGGCTTGCTCAATAGGACTACCATAGGTTTTTTCATAGAAGTCTACTGACACCTTTTGAGTTTCTGTATCGTAGCTGTAATAACCACCTGAAATACCTAACTCATTAAACTCAGTATCATGTGCTAACTCTAAGAATGTGCCATCTTCTTTAAATACGGCAATAAAGAAGTCACTGTCAAATGAGCCATCATAGTATCCCCCTATCAGCGGATTAGTTGCACTGTAAATGCGTGTGAGCGTTACAGTACCTTCACCTTCAATATCTAGGGTTAACGTATCACCAGATACGGTGGCTGTGATTGCTCCAGCATCATCAATACCAAAACTACCATTTGTATCTTCGCTAATTTGAACAGAGAATTCACCTGTTGACTCGTTCCAAGTAAAGTCACCTATTTCATAACCCGCAAAGGCTGTCTCATCATCAGGGTCTGACATAGCTTGGATTTGTAACCACTTACCATCACGTAAAATCACCGCCACTTCAGGTTCATCAGCGAGTTGCCATGCACCATCAAGAGGATGAATAGTCGCGGGACGTTCTATAACAACTTGTTCTTGAGCCATAGCCTCATCGAAGTACCATGCCTGCTTAGCATCTTCTGTACAGCTACTTCCTTGACTGTAAACACACACAGTTAAGAAATCGCGGTCAAATTCAACGACCTCAAACACCCATTCATTAGACATCAACTTACCACTTTGCAGTGCATAGCTGTTTTGCATATACGCGCCTTGATAGGTTGTTGCTATTGAGTACTCAAAAGCATCTGAACTTTTGTCAGTGATAGTTGCCAACTCAATGGTTTCTACCCCAAGCTCTTTTGGAGTATAGAAGTTTGAGAAGTAACGATAGCTTGTATCATCTTCAGCATACATATGCTCCCACCAATACGGCGCAAATCGACTTACACCATAATCGCTTGAAACAGAAAACTCTCGAATGTGAGAAGCATAATATCCAGGCATTTCGGTGCCATCCATTTCAAATGCACGGTATTTACGATAGGTAAAGAAGTGCTCGCCATCTTTTGCTAGCAGCTGTTGTGTAAACTCAGTATAGACAGGGCAGCTATTGTCGGGTTTATCACAGGTTGCCGATATGCCTCCGGTGTCGGTGTAGTAGTTATTTCGAACAAACACACCTTCGCTGTTAATCTGCCAAGAGCGATAATGTTGATTAAGGCTAAAATTCATTAAGCCATCATCATATACATCGTAATGGAGATCAGGTTGCGCTGAATTTACACCTTGATAAATAGTCCATTTACCCAACACATCACTGTTTGTAAGCTGCAGCGTGTTATCTTTTACAAATAACCCTGTACTTGTAATACTTGAATCATCCGTTTTAGACATTAAAGATGCTGTGAATTGGTAACCGACATTCAGTGATTTTATAAACCAAAACGAGTAGTCAAACGTAAGTGACTCATCGGTGCTAGAAATCATCAACTGGTTATCAGACACTGACCAAGTAATCGCAACCGGTGAATTGCTATTATTGATAAGTGTTCCCGTACCACCTTCAACTAAATTAAAATTAACGGCACTGCTGTAGCCGTAAAAATCAGATGTATTATCGACATACCATGAACCGACTAAATCGGCTGCGGCAACATTTAAGGTTTGTGTTTTATCGATTAACGTACGATTCGCGGTCAACTCTTCTGTCGATATTATCTCAGTCGTTGATTCGTTTTTCGTTTCAAACGCTGAATAAAGCTCAACAGTTCTATTAGCGTCATTTTCAAGTAAAATGCGCATATCCAAATCAGTTAAGTACTCGCACATTTCTTCTTGAGTCACTGTACCTACATCAAAATAACACGATACTTTGACTGGCTCAGGAACAGTAATACTGACGACATCATTGTCCTGTGTCCAAGAGAATGAAGCATTAAAATTAATAAAAACATAACTGCCCGTTCCATCAGCGTTAAAATTAATCTGACCCGCGCCAAAACGCGTGTAATACTTGGGCGCCATAACAACATAGTCACCCACAACACTGCCAAATGAGTTATCAACCAACTCTTCATCGTCTTTAATGGTTTCTTTTACTGTTTCTATTAAGGCTGGATCTTGACTGTTCACGGTGTTGATAAAGTCATCAATACTCTCGCTGTCACTGACTAAATCAAGCGTAGACTCTACCCCTTCAGGTAAGCTGTAATCAGGATTATCAACAATAATTTTAATTAGTGCTGATAGCAGCAGTTTTTCGTCAGCATCAATCGCAAGCAAGGCTTTGTCTAATGCATCCTCAGAATCAACCGTGTCGTTATCACGACTAATAAGAGCAAATTCAGCAGTACTTACATTGGTAATATTGACACCAAAGTTTTCTTCTTTGCTCAGTGTTCCATCTTCGCCTGCTTGCGAGATTAAAGTAGCAATCGACTTAAGTTGAGAAACAAACTCTACACCCGGGTTGATGGCGTTATCGCCTAGCGCAACAAGTTTCACCAGTTTATTAGCAAAAGAGTCGTCTACTTCAACATCAACACGGTAGCGGCCTTGCTCATCAGCAGTAATCTCAAATAACTCATCACCAATTTGTACCGCCACATTTGAATTTATAATGGGCTCATCCGTTACAATACCTGTAATTGTGACACTGAGCACTTTACGCTTTAATTGAATAGTGACTTGTGCATTAGCTGTTGCACCATCGTCATCGGTGACGGTCACAGATAACACCACATCCGCATCATCTTCAATTGCAGGTGCCGTTATCGTTAGGCTGCTACTGTCACTACCCGACAAAGCTAAATCAGGACCAGAAATCTGCGACCATGCATAAGTACTAATAGTGCCGTCACTATCAGTGGCGGTTGCTAGAAGCGTTAACTCGCTACCTTCGGTGAGTGTTTCATCGCTGCTTATTGATACTGTAGGGCTTTTATTTTCTGCAACTGGCGGCTTTTTATCCTCGTCGCTATCGCTTCCACTGCCACCACAAGCGGTTAAACCGACAAGACTTGTCGCGAGCAGTAGCTGTTTAAAGTGATTTATTAATCGTGAATTAGGAGGGCTCATCATGTCATTCCTTACATTGATTGCTACGTAGCCACCCAAAAAGAGGCAACTGCACAAACAGTTGCCATATCTCAAGGGAAGCGAAATCTAACAATTATGAACAAAGGCGGGATCTCCGTGACTTCCTTAACCATATACTGAGTTCAGCTATGTTTGCCCGTCAAATATGAACACGTGAGATCCCATCAAAACGGTTCATCTTTCGTTAAGTTTTATAGGTTAGATGAGATGCAAAAATTATGTATGCTTGATGCCGACAAAAATGTACTCAAATACGACATAACAATAAAAATCAATAAGTTAAACGTAGTGACACTGATATTCTTTTGCCGTCATACCATATTTTACTTTAAAAAATTTCGAGAAATGTGAGCGAGATGAAAAACCAATATCGTCAATCACCAAACTAATTTGACGACCTTGGCGTAACAACTCGGCAGCTTTTATGAGTCGATAATCCCGTAAATATTCACTCGGTGTCATGTTGAGAAACACTTTTAACTTACGCTGCAACTGACGTTCACTCAGTGCGAGATGCTTAGCACAATGCGTCATTGAGAATCCTTGTTGCTGATAATTTTCAGATACATAGTGCTCAAGCTTTTCAAGTAACTGTTTATCACGCGGATCAACGGGAGTATCTGCCTTTGGTGGGCTTTGATCTGGCACCTGAATCACATGCTGTTGAGCATATTGATTGACCCAATCAATCCAATTTTCGACTTTTAATAATAATTCTTCCCTGTCAAAAGGTTTGGTGATTACATCCAGAGCATGTTGTTTTAAACCGCTTACCCGCGTTTCATAGTCTCCTTTAGCAGTGAGTATTATCACGGGAATATGGCACGTAACAGGGGAGCTATGTAACGCATCTAATACGGCAAAGCCATCCACTTTTGGCATCATTAGGTCTGTCACTATCAAATCTGGCACTTGGCTTTGCGCTATTTGCAAACCAACGTGGCCATCTTCTGCCAGTAATACCTGATAACGCGGGTGTAATTCAGTTTTTAAATAATGACGCAACTCATCATTATCCTCGATAACCAGTACGGTAGGTTGCTCACAATTTTTCTTGGCTTTAAGATTCTCACTGTCGATACTCACCGAGGTTGCCTGCTCGAGAGCCTCAGCTAATGGGAAGCGAAGCGTAAATGTTGTGCCTACCGCTAAGCGACTAACAAGCTGAATGTCGCCTTGATACTTATCAACGAGACGTTTCACAATGGCTAACCCAACACCACTGCCTTCTACATTAGCTTGGCTGCTTACACGGTAAAAGATATCAAATACTTTCTCTTTCTCCGCATCAGCAATCCCTTTACCTGTATCGGTCACCTCAATAAAGGCATTGTTATCATGCGTTGTTATTTTTAAGCTTACACTCCCTTGTTTTGTATACTTGAAGGCATTGCTGAGTAAATTGCTTAATATAGTAATTAGCCCCTCTCGGGTGCTTGATATAAAAATTGCTTCTTCTATTTCAACATAAAACTCTACTGATTGCTCACCGAGTACAGAAAACTGTCCTGCAACCTCACGCGCAATCGCAGACAAGGATACAACCTTAATAATCTCTTCATTGCGCTCATCATAACGGGTCAATGTTAAGAGTTTATCGACCAGATTTTCTAAACGTCGACTGTTTCGTAATACCAAGGTTAACTGCTCACGTTTATCTGTGTTTTTTTCATTAAAAATAAGACGCTGCAATGGTGCGATTAACAAACTAAGGGGCGTACGTAACTCATGAGATGCATGCGTAAAAAAGCGCACTTTATTTTCAAGCGAATCACTAAGCGCATCAGCTTGCTGTTCTATCAGCGCTTTTTGCTCTGCAATTTCATCAGTGCGCTCATTGACAAGTTGCTCTAGTTGATACTTTTGTTTACGGATCCGATAGGTCCAAAGCACCGTTAATAACCACACCAAACATAAGACAAGTACTGCACAAACAACATAAAAAGCAGGGCTTTGCCACCATGGAGCCAGTACTTTGATATTCAATAACAATGGGGCGAGTGCGTTCGCTCCACTTTCGCTACTTGCTTTAACGATAAGCTGATAACTGCCAGGCGGTAAGTTGGTGTAATCTATTGATAAGTAAGGACCAGTTACATTTCTCCATTGCTGTTCAAAACCTTCTAAACGGTAAGAATACTTATTAGTTTTAGGTTCTGAATAATGCAAATAACTGACCTGTAAGTGCATGC
The DNA here is from genome assembly GCF_053628915.1 of Pseudoalteromonas sp. MBR-15. Taxonomy (NCBI): domain Bacteria; kingdom Pseudomonadati; phylum Pseudomonadota; class Gammaproteobacteria; order Alteromonadales; family Pseudoalteromonadaceae; genus Pseudoalteromonas; species Pseudoalteromonas sp. MBR-15. The sequence continues at coordinate 14,485 of NZ_JBRJHH010000011.1, read as the reverse complement.
GTGTAATATCGGCTGGCACTGTGACGATGCGACTCTTCTCGATTTGGTAAAGGCTACCGAGCTTACTCCCAGCAGAAATAATAAGGTCTTGATCGTCAAACTGTAAACGCGTTAATGCTAACTGCCCACCTTGTTTATTCTTAACGAGTGTTTCAGGGTTAATAACACTTACACCTTGGGTGCCGCCAAACATTAACCGGCCATCTCGCATTTTCAGATAGGCGCCGGCATTAAATTCATTGCCTTGCAAACCGTGACGAGCTTTATAACTGGTGATTGCAAAATTCTCTGGATTTATTTTAGCTAATCCATTGTTTGTACTTACCCAAACCATGCCATCATTGCCTTTTAATAAAGCATAAATCACTTGATTAGGCATACCATCTGCCACATTAATAACCTTTACTTGCTGGCTATTGGTGTCAATGATATTTATTCCATTAGACGTCGCTAACCACATACGTGAACCTTCCTGTAAAAAGGCTCTCACCGTATTATCAGATAAAGCCGATGCGGGGCTACCTTTGCGATAATTAATTAAAGAATCAGTCGCAAAGTTATAGTAATACGCCCCATCCCCATCGGTTGCTATCCACATGTCTGTTGCGGAGCTTTGATATAAGCTTGTCACCCTTGCTGTAGGTATGACTAATTGAGAATGTGCCTGTTTTTCTGAAAAACTGATAAACCGACCTAATTGCCTATCAAAACAAAATAATCCACCACCATTCGTCCCTACCCAGACATTATTTTTCTCATCCACCAGCAAGGCGTAAATACTGTTTTCAGTTAATCCATGGCTCCCTTCATCAGCTCGAAAATGTGTCACACTGCCATCTTGGTGGAGCACATCAATGCCCTGCTGCCAACTACCAACCCAAATGTCTCCATTTAAATCTTCGGTTATCGCTTTAATTGCGTTACTGGTAATTGAATTGGGTAAGTTGCTCGCCACGAGGTGTTTAATACGGTTTAATTGTTGATCAAGGATATCTATCCCGCCCCCCCAACTGCCATACCAAATACGTTGCTGCGAATCTTCAAATAGCGCCCAAGCATCTTTACTTGAAAGCGGTGTCGGTTTTTTTAATTTACTGAATTGAAGTGAAGCAGGATCTAGCTTGCTGATACCATTGGCAGTACCAAACCACATAATATCGCTACTATCACGGTAAATACTGTAAACTCGGTCGTGCGCTAAGCTATATCTGTCAAATGGGTCATGGGTTAAAGCAGAAAACGTGTTGGTTTTGCGATCAAAAATATTGATGCCGCCCCCTCGCGTTGCAAGCCATACTCGACCTTGCTGATCAAACTCGATATCACGAATTTCGTTACTGGTTAACCCGTGCTCTGAGTCGCTCGATTTAAGCCATTGCTGCATCGATTTTGCTGATAAATCAATCTTAAATAACCCACCGCCTTGACTGGCCAACCATATTGTTTCGTCATTTGCCTGCTTTATCGCAAAGATACTCGAATGAATGCTAGGTGGCTTTGTAAATCCATTCAACAACGTACTGACACGTTGTTGCTTAGCAAGATCATAATGAATTAATCCTGCACCATGAGTACCTAGCCACAATACATCGTGTATTTTTGTTATCGCATAAATAGGCTTTTTTATATCCTGCACTAGTGGGGTCACTTTTTCATCGCGTTTATTGTAAGCGAATAAACTGCCATCATACGTGCCGATATACAGCACGTGAGAATCAACAAACAAACTGGTAATACGGTAGTCTGTTAAAATGGGCGAAGAAAATTGGTAATCGTATAACGGGAGTTGATTTACGCCCCCATTGCGGGTGCCTATAAAAAGGTGCGATTCGTTATCAAGTGCAAGCGGATAAATGTAGTTATTCGTTAAACTAACGTATTCACCTGTTGACGAAAAAACAATAAATTCATTCCCATCAAAGCGGTTTAACCCTGCTTGCGTAGAGAACCATACAAACCCCTGCTGATCTTGTTGAATATCAAATACAACGCTTTGTGATAAGCCATTATCAATACTGAAATTTTGAAACGCAGGCCACGCAAAAGGTAAAAAAAATAGACTAAAAAGATAAATAAGAAACCGAGTCATCCCTAAAAGCTACACATTTATTATTAGTTATTAATAAAGAATAGTTCAGTTCAGTTAACATTCATAATAGTTCCCCATTTTAACTACATGAAAGAAAAGCTTTTATTATAGCCGGTTCTAAAGCTCATCACGTTTAAGCCCAATAATACCGCTATTGTTTTAGGCAAAAATACGTTGATGTGTATCTAATAATTTTAGCTAATTTAATTTCAGTGGGTTGCGGGAGCGGGGAATTATGAAGGCGAACCGGCGACCTTCGGATTATAAACCTGGATTTCAGGCATAAAAAAACACGCGGCTGCGTGTCTGATCATTGTTGCTAATTTAATTTCAGTGGGTTGCGGGAGCCTATGAAAGCAAACCGACGACCTTCGGGTCATAAACCTGAATTTCAGGCATAAAAAAACACGCGGTGGCGTGTCTGATCATGTTTGCTAATTTAATTTCAGTTGGTTGCGGGAGCCGGATTTGAACCGACGACCTTCGGGTTATGAGCCCGACGAGCTACCAGGCTGCTCCATCCCGCGCCTGAAATTATTAAGTTTATTTTTCTTCTCACTTAATTTAAGAAGTCAGCCAATTTAAAGAATTGGTTGCGGGAGCCGGATTTGAACCGACGACCTTCGGGTTATGAGCCCGACGAGCTACCAGGCTGCTCCATCCCGCGCCTGTAATCTCTTAGTAACATAAGCATGTTAACGATGCCCTGTACCAGAGAGAGCGCTATAATATAGCAAAAAAATTAGAAATCAAGGGTTATAATAATAAAAGCGGTTCAAGCGAACAAAAAGCACACAAAACTACTCTAAAGAGCACGTTGATGAGGACTGATCATTTTTTGCCACTCCCAATCTGGGTGTCCCATTACAATAAAATCAGGATTCTCAGTACTTTCTCGTTGATTGTAAGTCAGTGGGTTAAATTCAGCGTCAGTAATGCATCCGCCAGCTTCTTCGACAATTACTTGAGATGCACCAGTATCCCATTCACCTGTTGGGCCAATACGTAAAAAGCAATCTGCTTTCCCCTCAGCAATAATGCAAGCCTTTAATGAACATGATCCTAATGCTACGGTGGCAAACTGAGTATTTAAATATTGACTGACCGCCTCAATTTTTTGCCTGCGACTCACCGCTAATGTTAAGTTATCTGGCGTTGCTACCGAAATTTGCTTATCTTGGCCATTTTCACGTTTAAACGCACCATTTTGATAACTTGCGAAATACGTCACTTGTTTAGCTGGCCAGTGTATAACGCCTAAGACGGGATGATTGTTTTCAATCAACGCAATATTTACCGCAAAGTCGCCACTTTCTAAAATAAACTCTCCCGTACCATCCATAGGATCTAGCAACCAATATCGCTGCCAATGTTTCCTATCTTCAAGTGCTGGAATAGGCGTCTCTTCAGACATAATCGGAATATCGGGAGCCAACTTTCTTAGGCCTGCCATCAATACTTCGTTCGATGCCAAGTCAGCTTTCGTTACGGGTGTATTATCTGACTTTTCTTCAGCACCAATATCATCTTGCTGATAAATAGCCATAATAGCCTCACCTGCCTGCTCAGCTAAACGAATGCACGGTTCTAAAAAATTATTCATTGCCCGCTCCTGACTCTAGGTACTTTGTTAATAATAGCAAAGCTGCAACACTTCGTGCTTCAGTAAAGTCATCTTGTTGTAATAAAGATTGCCAATCTTGTATTGGCCATTTAACAACAACGAGCGGTTCAGGCTCATCACCAGGTAACGTTTCTGGATAAAGTTGCTCTGCATAGAGAATATGCATAGTGGCATTAAAGTAACTGGGTGCCATCGTTACTTTTTTTAGTGCAGAAAAATGCTTCGCACCAAAACCGACCTCTTCTTTAAGCTCTCGGTTTGCGGCTTGCTCTGGTGTTTCTCCAGGATCAATTAAGCCCTTAGGAAAACCGAGTTGATAGTCGTTCGTGCCTGCACAATATTCCCTTACTAATAGCAATTCATTATCAGCTGTAACGGGCACAATCATCACAGCTCCCCGGCCTCCACCACGAATTCTTTCATACTGCCTTTTTTCATCATTTGAAAACTTCAAAGCCAGAGATTCAACAGTAAATAGTCGGCTTTTGGCGACTACTTCGTTAGACAATATTTGCGGAGGTGTTGGGTGCTTTTTCTGTGTCATTGGCATTAATTTGCTATCATGTCAGTTACACTCATGATAAATCTTTTAAAGTGAATTGCCTATGTTAAATTGGTCAAAAATCGATACAGTACTGCTTGATATGGATGGCACTCTGCTCGATTTGCATTTTGATAATTACTTTTGGCTTACCGTTATTCCCGAACAATATGCATTAAAGCATGGACTCAGTTTAGAACAGGCGAAAACAGACATTTTTCAACGCTATCAAAAAGTAAGCGGCCAAATAAGTTGGTATTGTTTAGATTACTGGCAACAGCAACTCGATTTACCCATTATGGCGTTAAAGCGTGATATTCAGCATTTAATAAAAATTCGCGAAGACGTCCCCCCTTTTCTAACCGAACTTAGAAAAACAGGCAAAGAATTAATCTTACTTACGAATGCCCACCCAGATTGTGTCATGTTAAAGTTTGAGTTAACGGCAATAGACAATTATTTAGATGGCGTTATTTCAACCCATCAATATGGTGTGAGTAACGAACATCAACCTTTATGGCAGCAAGTGCAACAAGAATGGCAGTTTGATAAAGCGCGCACTTTATTTGTTGATGACAGTCCCGCAGTGCTCGACGCGGCCAAAGAATTTGGCATAGGCCATATACTTGCGGTTGCCAACCCTGATAGCCGACAACCGCATAAACAGTTCGATGGCTATTTATCTACCACCGACTTTCGTGACTTCATGCCCCTAAAGTGAGCATAAATAGGTTTATTTAGGGTAACGCTGCTCTAAGCCTTGATAGACAAGCTTTGCAAAATCAGCATGCTCCGTATCGAGGCTTTTAACGACTTCAACTAAATGCTCGTTATCTTCTTGACCGTTCCACACCTTTATATAACTGCCATCTTTGTAACCATGATCTTGGCGGAAGAAATTAAGTGTATTTTTGCCAACATAGCCACGATATAAATCGTCGATATCCATGCCAATTTGCGCCATACATCCAGCGAATGCGGCAGCATTAAAACGCTTTTCAGCAACGGCGGTTGCAGCCAATAACTCAAGCGTTTGTTTAAAATCGTCAGCTTGCTCAGGCGCACTTAGTTCAGCTTCAAGTTGAGCGGCAAGTTGCTCGTAACTTGTTTCCCCGTCGATACGCAGTGATAAACCAAAATGGAAAATGTCGACCAGCTCCAAAATAACTTGCTCAGTATCTGGGGTTTGTTTTTTCCACCATTTCCAACCATAGTGGTCGAGCATTTCAGCACACTCAACCCAAATAGCACGATACCATTCAAAACCTTGGCTAAACCATTGCTCATGCACTTTTGTATTCATGGCATTTTGCATCTCAAGCATGACAACGATTTTTTGTAAATTAGCAGACATTTTTAATCCCAACTTGCATTTTTATTTAGCTATATACTACAGATAAATTCAGCATTGATGAAATTAAAAAACAGCTAAGCAGGTCTTCATAAGCAGTTGAAAAAAATAATTGAGGAATACCATGCTGAGAACCCTTCTTGTTAGTGCATTACTTGTGCTATCTAGCCAAACACTTGCAGCCACAGCTCATAATATTGCTGACTCGGCAGAGCACGTCAGTCCACTATTGCCTGGATTAACAATTCCAGATGTTGATTTAAAAGACCAAAACGGCACAACCGTTTCTTTAAAAAAACGTTTTAAAGAAAAAACTACCGTATTAATCGTTTACCGAGGTGGATGGTGTCCCTATTGTTCCAAGCAATTAGCCAACGTACAAAAAATTGAGGATCAATTAGCAGACTTGGGGGCACAAATTATTGCAATATCTCCGGATAGTCCAGAAAAGCTAGCCGAGACTAAAATAACCTCTGCGAACTATCAACTACTCTCTGATGATAGTTTGGCATTGAGCCAAACGTTGGGCTTGGCATTTTATCTCGATGACAAAACAGCAAAAATTTATCGTAACAAGTTAGGGGTTAACTTTGTATCACTCGATGGCAAAGCACAGGTTGCGTTACCCGTTCCTGCTGTTTTTGTAGTAGATAAGCAAGGGCTTATCCACTTTCAGTATGCGAACCCTAATTATAAAGTTCGTTTAACAGAAGACGTATTGTTAGCTGCAGTTAAATCAGTGAGCGAACAATAAACACACTATCGAGTGATTAATTAAGTAGGGCTTTAAGCCCTGCTTAACGACCTTGCGCAAACGCGTGCCAAGACTCAATTAAATCAACAAAATCCTCAAAACCGCAGCCACTGCTTAAGCCATTTTCTTCAAGCATTAAATCATCATCCTGATACGCCATGAGATCTTCATTATCTTGATGAAGAGCATGGGCTTCAAACAACGCTTCGTCCTTGCTCAAAATCAAATCTATTTCTTGGCCTTGCAGTGTTAAGGGCTCATGGCTATTTTTAACGGCGGAAATTAGCGCCTGGACCATCGCTATTTTTTCTTTGCCTATTTCTTCATTCAACCAACGACCGATAACCGCATGTTCAGTCGAAATTTTAATACGTAAACCGCTCATTGGATCGCGGATAAATTGATATTCCATCGTAAATACTCACAACTCTTGATGCAGTAATTATATCGGTTGCGGCATGCAGTAGCGAGTTCAGAAGGCCAAAAACAACACTAGCGCCCAATGGCGCTAGTGTTAATGCTGTTTAGATATATAAAAAATTGCTAGAGTCGCGACTTGAAACGCGCGGCATCAATGATTGCCCATAGGTATACAATCGGAAGTAATATGAAACCAACGGCGACATAAATTAATACCCCACTTATGATCCACGCTAAGAAAAATGCGATCGCCGCCATCAAACGACCTTGCACCAGTTGCCCTAAACCGGGAAAAAAGATATTACATATTGCTGCGATTACATTACCGCCAGAACCTTGCTCTGCCATACTAACCTCTGTAGTTTTTGATGATTATACTTTATTATAAACACACTTCATGCCAACTTATTATATTTTATAAATCAACACGTTAAACTTTCACACTGTTTTTATTTTAGTTCTTTTTGCCACAAATAGGTCAAATTCACAATTTTTATTATGCAATTTTAATAACTTGCCAAAATAGCTGTTTATAAAAACAGTATTTTATTTAGCCTTGCATAAACACCTGTTATACTCCTCTCATTATAGATTGAAAAGGCGTAACGATGGACGTTTCTGAATTACTCGATGGCTTAAATGACAAACAACGGGATGCAGTCGCAGCCCCATTGCAAAATATGCTAGTACTTGCTGGTGCAGGTTCTGGTAAAACTCGAGTACTTGTTCATCGTATCGCATGGCTAATGCAAGTTGAGCAAGCCTCTGCCTACAGTATTTTTGCGGTCACCTTTACCAATAAAGCTGCAAAAGAGATGCGCTCTCGCGTAGAAGAAACCTTAAAAGCGCCTGTTGGTGGCATGTGGATTGGCACTTTCCACGGGTTGTCTCACCGTATTTTGCGTGCACATCATCGTGAAGCAAAATTACCTGAAAGCTTTCAAATCTTAGATTCAGACGATCAGCAGCGAATGATCAAACGCTTACTTAAAGCAATGAATATCGATGATAAAAAGTGGCCAGCGAAACAGTTTAGCTGGTACATCAGTGCTAAAAAAGACGAAGGTCTGCGCCCTAAAGATATTCAGACTTACGATATCAATGAGCAAATGATGCTGAAAGTTTATGCCGCATATCAAGAAGCGTGCGATCGTGCTGGTTTGGTCGACTTTGCAGAAATTTTATTACGCTGCTACGAAGTACTTAACAATCACCCTACGCTACTGCGTCATTATCAGCAGCGTTTTGCTCATATGTTGGTAGACGAGTTCCAAGATACCAATACGATTCAATATGCTTGGTTAAAGCTGCTAGCAGGAAACACCAACAGCATTATGATAGTAGGTGATGATGACCAAAGTATCTATGGTTGGCGCGGTGCACGTATTGAGAATATTAAACGCTTTTTAACCGACTTCGAAGCCGAAACCATTCGTCTTGAACAGAACTACCGCTCAACAGCCACAATATTAAAAGCCTCCAATGCGCTAATTAAAAATAATGCTGAACGCATGGGTAAAAGCCTCTGGACCGATGGTAACGAGGGTGAACCAATTTCGGTGTATGCCGCTTTTAACGAATTAGATGAAGCCCGTTTCGTAAGCAGTAAACTGCGTAGCTGGCTAAATGCTGGTAATGCCTTGCAAGATGCCGCGATTCTATACCGTAACAATGCGCAATCTCGTGTACTCGAGGAAGCCATGTTACAAGAAGGGCTTAAATACCGCATTTATGGCGGCATGCGCTTCTTCGAGCGTCAAGAGATTAAAGACGCCCTTTCGTACCTGCGCTTAGTGGGTAATCGCCAAGATGATGCCGCCTTTGAGCGCGTTATTAACACCCCTGCTCGTGGCATTGGAGATAAAACCCTCAGCCACATTCGTGACTGTGCGCGGAACGAGTCTCTTCCTCTGTGGTATGCTGCAAAAGCCATTATTGAACAGCAGCATCTATCTGGGCGTGCAGCCAGTGCAGTAACAAAATTTTTAGAGCTGGTTGAGCACATTGAAGACAAAATCAGTGATCTTACCTTAGAAGAGCAAGCTAAATACGCGATTCAAACTTCAGGGTTGATGGCCATGTACCAAGCTGAAAAAGGTGAAAAAGGCCGCGCTCGCGTAGAAAACTTAGAAGAGCTCATTAGTGCCTGTGGCCAATATGAGCTACCTGAAGACGAAGAATTCAGCTCACCACTGCAAGGCTTTCTTGCGTACACTTCTCTCGAATCAGGCGAAGGTCAAGCCGATGAGCACGAAGATGCCGTACAAATGATGACACTTCATTCAGCAAAAGGCCTTGAGTTCCCGCTTGTTTTTATGGTGGGTGTTGAAGAAGGCATGTTTCCTTCACAGCAAAGTAATGAGGAGTCTGGTCGCTTAGAAGAAGAGCGCCGTTTGTGTTATGTAGGCATGACCCGAGCGATGGAAAAGCTGTACATTAGTCACGCTGAAACTCGCCGTTTATATGGCCAAGAAAAATACCACAGCCCCTCTCGATTCTTGCGCGAAATGCCAGAAGACTGTGTTGAGGAAATTCGTATCAAAACACAAGTTTCAAGGCCCCCAGCCGCAGGCCGTTTTAGCTCATCAGTCACACATGCCGCATTTGAAGACAGTGGCTTTAATTTAGGGCAACGCGTTTTACATGCAAAATTTGGTGTAGGAACGGTACTAAATTATGAAGGCAGTGGTGCACAGTCACGTATTCAAGTGAACTTTGATGATTTAGGCAGTAAGTGGCTTGTTACTCAGTATGCAAGACTTCAAGCCTTATAACGACTACCTAAGCATGCTCATCACTGAGCTGACGATTGCCAAGCATCGTCAGCTTATTGTGGTGCAAGGCGATGCAACCTGGTGTTATGCATTTGCCAATCAACTGTCACTGCCAAACACGTATGTGTTTAGCAGTTGCCATCAATTAAAAAATAGCGTCTTCCCAAAGCATGTTCATCAAATTCTTGGACAAGAGTTTCAACACGCGATTTTTGATGGTTTTAGTGGACTGTATGCAGATAAGTTAGCCGCGCTTGCCGGTACAGTTAAAGCCGGTGGTGTGTTTATTTTATTACTCCCGAATGACCCAGCATGGGTCGATCCTGCGCTTGAAAACGTCACATCGTTTGGACAAACAATAACGCATAGTTTCTTTAATGAACGCCTAACTACATTATTAGAGTCGCAAACACACATTTTTAAGCAGCACATCACGCCAACGACATTATTAGAGTCGCAAACACACATTTTTAAGCAGCACATCACGCCAACGACATATCAAACAATACACCCACATCACGCATTAATTGACTTCTCTCAACAACAGGCGTGTATTGAGCAAATAATTAAAACAGCACAGGGTCGCGCACATCGTCCTCTCGTAATTAGTGCTGATAGAGGGCGAGGAAAATCAGCCGCATTAGGCCTTGCAGCTGCTGCATTAAAGGATAAAAAAATACTGCTGTGTGCGACTCAAGTTAAAGCGGTGCAAACCACATTTAAACACTTAGCTGAACAACTTAATGTCCCTTTGCAAGCCAATTGCAAGCAACTTGCAAACCTAAGTTATAGTGCTCCTGATAACCTCCTTAATGAAAAACCTCAATGCGATCTGCTATTTATAGATGAAGCTGCAGCTATCCCTGTTCCTATGCTAATGCAAATTTTACACTCGTACCCACGTATTGTGTTTGCTAGCACCATGGTCGGTTATGAAGGCAATGGCCGCGGTTATACACTGCGCTTTTTACATTATTTGCGCAGCCAGTTTAAGTCATTAAAGACAATAAACTTAGACGCACCGATCCGCTTTGCAAAGCATGATCCGCTTGAGTACGCCATACGCGATTTATTACTGCTTGATGCGCAATACAATCAAGTCGCTAGTTCGTTACCTTTGCAGTTCGAGCAGGTTAGCAAGGAGCGCCTTATTCGTGATGAACACTTATTAAGCCAAGTTATGGCACTCCTCGCGTTAGCGCACTACCAAACCAGTGTGAGTGATTTACGTCAATTGCTTGATGCACCTGAATTACACTTATTTATTTGCCGACAAGCAGAAAACCTACAAGCCGTCTGTTTAGTCGCAATTGAAGGGGGACTATCGCAAGATATTGCAGAGCAAGTAATAACAGGCGAACGCCGCCCGCAAGGGCATTTAATGGCACAAACATTAACTCAGTTAACGCATGATACGCAGTGGCTAACAGGTCACTCTGCACGCGTTGTGAGAATCGCTGTAGCACCAGAGAGCCACCAACAAGGTATAGGATCTGCCTTATTAGATTTTTGCCAACAACAACTAAGTACGTGCGATTTCTTTGGTGCAAGTTTTGGGGCAAATGCGTCATTAGTTAGGTTTTGGAAAACAAATGGTTTTCGTCTTGTAAAGCTAGGTTTTAACCGTGATAAAGCCACTGCAGAACATGCTGCACTTGTTATTAAGCCATTAAAAACACAAAGCAAAGCAGTCACAGAGCAATTAAAAGAAGAATTTAAGCAAGACCTATCCGTGCAACTATTTGGGCATTTTAACTCTTTACCATGGCAACTAGTTGATGAACTACTTTCAGGCTATTCAACAATAGGTTGCTCTTCAGAAATGCTTAATAGAGCAGACAGGTTACTCAACAACGACGTTACACTCTTTAAATTACAACCCTTACTGTGGCAGCTTATTTGGCACATGCCTATTAGTCTAAATTTACTCGACCAAGATACAAAAATGATCCTTATTAGACTAGTATTACAGCAAATTGATGTGAAAAGCGTAATTGATGAAGCACACTTCACGGGTAAAAAAGAGTTCGACATTCGGTTCAAAAAAGCAGTACACGGTTGGTATGCCCAGTTTACTTTACTTAATAAGAGCAACCGTTAAGCGACTAGCGGTTTGCTTGCTTTTCGTGCCCATTATAGGCAACACTCAACATACACAGCCACCTATAAAATTAGGGATGTCTACCGCACTAACAGGCCCTGCAAAACACATCGGCGAGCAATTAGCACTGGGTAGTACAATCTATTTCAACAAAGTAAATGCACGTGATGGAATACATGGTCAAAATATTGATCTTATTCTTGCTGATGACGGTTATGAGCCTAAAAACACCGTTGTAAACACGCGACAATTTTTATTTAACGACAAAATAGACGCTATTTTCGGCTCGATGGGTACACCGACTGCAAGTGCGATTAAGCCCCTTTTAGATAGACATCGAGTACCCTTCCTGATGCCTTTTACTGGTGCTGACTTTCTCCATAACCAGTCAATGCCAAACGTCTTTAACTTACGCGCAAGCTATCAAGATGAAGCGATAGAGCAAATTAATTATTTAGTTCAGGAGCGCAAGCATAAAAAAATAGGGTTGATGATCCAAGCCGATGAGTTTGGTTTTTTAGTTGAAAGTAACTTAATAATGGCACTGCAAAAACACGATTTGGTACCGGTTGAAGTTGCACGTTTCAAACGAAATAGCGAAGAGATATCAAAGGCACTAGAACAACTTAAAGTTAGTGGAGTCACCGCAGTATGCATGGTAGGCACTTATCAACCATTAGCCGAATTTATTAATACTGGATACGAGCAAGGTTTTAAACCCGACTATACCTCAGTATCATTTGTGTCGAGTTTTGATTTATACTCTCTCATTCACCACCCAAGTACTATTATGGTAACGGAGGTTGTGCCAGACCCCAATCAGTGTGACAACTCCTTATGCAAGCAATTTAGAGCAGATATCAAGCCCTATAACACAAGCCCTAACAGAATTATTTTTGAAGGCTATTTGAATGCAGTTGCGTTAGTGAGCGCCGCACAAAAGTGCACAACACCGTTGAATAATCAATGCTTACTGACTGAACTAAATAAGCTCTTTAGTGATACGTCTGAGTTTGCCGATTTATTTAACAATCAGGCAAACAACACGGATAAAAAGATCTACCGATCCTATTTTAAAAGTAATTGAAATTAACTACTGCTAAATCGAAATAATGTTCTATGCTTTAAAGACTTAACAAGGCTTTGAGGGAAATATGGATCTGATTAATTTTCGTGTTGGGCAAAAGACCATTTCACTTAAGATTCTCGATATTCTTCTAACAGAACGTTACGAAAATAACCTGACATCTTTGCCTAATGAAAATAAAAGCTTCATTGGTGTAAAAGATTACATGGAAACACCCACGCCCATCTTTGATTTAGGCATTGTACTTAATAACCAATCAACCAATAAGACAAATGCTGAGCTCACTGACTTATTGGTTGAAAAAGAAAAAGATCACCAACAATGGTTGAGCGCACTAGAGCATAGCCTGCTCACAGGCGCAGCCTTCACAAACACAATTGATCCGGATAAATGCGATTTTGGCCGATGGTACAACAGCTTTAAAACTGACAACGAAGACCTGCAAAATATCCTCGATAAGTTCGACACCCCCCACAGAGAATTGCACGCCATGGCGCGTGAATTCTTAGACCTTCAAAAAACAATGACAAAAGAGAACGTTATTCGTTTATTTGAAGAAAAGAAGCGCCAAGTGTTTAATCAGTTAATACGCTTGTTTGAGTCTGCAAGAGAGCAGATTATTCTGGATTACAAGCCTATCATAATCTTTACCACTAAAGATGGCGTAACACCTCATATAGGCCTCCTCGTTGACAAGGTAGAAGACAATATCAATGTAAAGAAAGAGGATATTAAACCGCTTGATAAGCTTACCTCCGTAGGTTTTGATGTTGATCCTCAAACTAAAAATATGATGCGTGGTTTAATCAAAATGAAAAACAAGCATAGTTTGTTACTCGATCCTAGCGCCATATTCCGCCCTGAGCATTTAATGCGCCATGAAGCCGAAGAGACCGAAGAATATGGCTTGTTTTAATAACTAGCAATGAATCACTATCTCATTGGAACAGCTATAGCCGTGAATATCAGTGGTTATGTGTGAAAGGCATAATCATTTTTCGGCACTAAAGTGCCTCTACGTCCTAATTATTTGAGCCAGAAGTGAAATGAGCGATTTAGAGCCCCTTGCACTTCTGTCATTGTGATTAAGAAGCGTGGGAACGGCTTTAGCCGTGAATGTCAGGGGTGTTGTATGAAGGGCATATCAGACACTTTCGGCACTAAAGTGCCTCCTACGTCTCTTCACCTTGCGCTTATGCGTCTTTTATCTCTGTATGCAATCTCAGTATGGTACTGGACGATTTAGCCCTGAACGCAAAAAACCCGCTGCATTGCTGCAACGGGTTTCTCTAATTAGGAGCCATGGTGCGCTACGCAGTAGGATGTCCTACTTTCACATGGCAAATGTCACCGATGCCTACAAGGATATAGGTCGTAGGGGGCCTTGGTTGGGTGTTTTATTTTTCTACAGGCAACAAAAAACCCGACTCTTTCGAATCGGGTTTCTTTAATTAGGAGCCTGGCGATGTCCTACTTTCACATGGCAAATGCCACACTATCATCGGCGCTGTTTCGTTTCACTACTGAGTTCGGCATGGAATCAGGTGGGTCCAAAACGCTATTGTCACCAAGCATATTCTGGTCGTTAATCGCATCTGCAATTAACTAAAATCTGGAAATCTGATAATCGTAAATCTACTTTAGTATACTAACTTCTGTCTGTTACGCTGTCATAAAACGCGTTTGGCGTTGTATGGTTAAGCCTCACGGGTAATTAGTACAGGTTAGCTTAATGGCTCACACC